>CAYVGD010000030.1:0-15662 GCA_964450095.1 uncultured Polaromonas sp. | reverse complement strand
CCGATGCAATTTCACAGTATGGAAGGCTGACCCAGTCGGACGCCACTGTGCGCAACGCCATCGACAAGCTGAGCAAGAAGTCCGGCAGCGCCAGCACGGACCGCCCGGCGGCCGATGCCCCCCCTGCGCGCGCCGCTGACGATTCGGTGTCCCTGAGCAACGTCGCCCAGAAAGCCATGGCTGAACCCGACTTCGACCGCGCCAAAGTGGAAGCCATCAAGCAGGCGATCGCCCAGGGGCAGTACCCACTGGACGCCCGGCGCATCGCAGAGAGCTTTGTCGCCATCGAACGCATGATCCGTGACTGACCCCACGTCTGCCGCACGGCTTCAGTTGCTGGCCCAGGAACTGGAAACCACGCTGGAATCGGAGTTCCAGGCCCTTCAGGCCCAGGACCTGGACCGTTTTGAAAAGATGCAGCCCGGCAAGACCGAACTGCTCACCGAGCTGAACCGTCTGGCCCCTCCCGCCGAAGAACTGCAGGACAACCCGGCCTGGGCCGTCCTGCGCGAAAGCCTGCTGCGCAGCCGCGACGCGCACCGCCGCAACAGCATCCTCATCAGCCGCAAGCTCGAGGCCATCCGCGGCGCCTTGAGCAGCCTGGAAGCCGAACAGCCCGGCAGCTCCGTGGAGGTGTACGACCGCCTGGGGCAGGTGGCGCGCTTCAAGCGCGGGCGCGGCTACAACGACGCCTGAAATCCGACCTGCCCGGCTGCGCCGACCGGTGGCCGGGGGTCAAACAGCGGCCAAGGCCCTGTCTTCTCGGCATCCAATCCCCGTGCGGCGTTCCCGCCATCCGCGTCTTCGCAGCATTCAGCGCCTTTTAGCGCCGAGGCTATTGCCGATGCCGATGCCGATGTCGATGCCGAGGCCATCGTCGACTTCGCCACCGGCATCAACGAATCCGCAGCCCTCAGCGTGTTTTTCTGTGTTCGCCCGATGGACTGATCACTGGAGCGCCGGCACCGCCATCGGCACTGCAACGGCCACCGCCCCCGCCACTGTCGCTGCCACCAGCATCAACGAGTCCGCGGCCCTCACAGAGTTTTTTGTGTTCGGTGCGTGAGAAGTCCAATCCCCTCGCGGTGTCCGCAGTGCTGGCGGCATTTGACTTGTGCGCCGCCGCCAGCGCCTCAGTGGCTCCTCTCACTCGCCCAGGTCGGTGTCTGCGGCGTCTGCCGCCTCCGCGAGTGGCCGTTTCTCGTCGCCCGGGCGCATGCCCTTGAGCCAGTACACCCAGGAAAGGATCACTGCCACCGCGGTGTACAGCTCGGGCGGTATCTGCTGGTCCACGTCCAGGCGGCTGAGCAGCGCCACCAGTTGCGGATCCTGCGTGACGTACACGCCCTGCCGCCGAGCTTCCTCGATCAGCCGCTCGGCCAGCTCGTCCTCGGCCTTGGCGGTGACCACCGGCACCTCGTTCAGCCCGTATTCCAGGGCAATGGCTTGCTTGCGTGCGGTCATGGCGCTGGCCTCAGGCCCGGATGTCCACGACCATGCCGCGCCCGGAGGGCACCCAGTCGCCGGCGGACTGCGGCCGCGCGCCGTGGATCACCTGGAAGGACTGCATGGCCAGCCCCGCCTCGGCCAGTTGCGCGCCCAGCTCGCCGCTGCGGGCGCGGGCCTGGTCCGCTACGCCTTCGCGCAGGGCCCACATGGTGAGGTCCACGCGGTCCAGGCCATGCAGCTGCGTCTTGAGCCAGACCTCGCCCAGCTCCTGGTTGCGCGAATGCACGTTCACCACCAAGGGCGGCGGCTCGCCTGATTCCTGGCGGGGTGCGCGGCGGAACTGCAGCTCCACCGGGTCAGCGTCGGCAAAGGGCAGCACGAAGCTGAACAGCAGTTCGCGCTGCGCCTGGGCCTGCACGGCCTGCACCTGGGCGGCCTCGATGTCCTCGACCGCCCGGCCCAGGCTGCGCACGGCGTCCAGCAGCTCGCCGTCCTCGTCCTGTCCCTCACCGGACAGCGCGGCGATCAGTTTCTTGAGCAACTGCTTCGGGTCGTCCGCCGGCGGCAACTGGCCGCGCGCCAGCCACACCTCCGAGCCCATGGCCGCCGCCAGCGCCTGGCGCAGCATCTGCGGGTTGAGCTGCGCCATCGTCAGCTGCATGCCGCGCCACTGGGCCTGCAGGTCGGCACGGCCGCTGAGCTGCAGCAGCGCCGCCAGCACGCCCGGCTGCAGGGCTTGCGTCAGCTGGGCCAACCCCGGGGGGCGGAACAGCAGCTGCCCCACACGGGAAAAGAAGGCGGGCGTGGCCTGGGTGGCCACCGTGGCATCGGCCAACGGCAGCAGGCCCATGCCGCCCCGGGCCAGGGCCTGCACCTGCAGCGCCACGGTCTGCCCGGCCAGCCAGCCCGCGCTGGCCGGCGTGCTGGGCAGGTTCAGGCTGCGGCCGCGGATGAGCAGGCTCAGGTCATCGCTGCCGCGTGAACGCACCAGGGCATGCACGACCTCGCTGTCCTTGAGCTTGAGCGCCTGCGCCTGCTCGGTCGACAGCGGCAGCAGCTTGCCTTCCAGGAAGATGGGGTTGGCCCGGCCAGGCAGCTGGCCGAGGTCGGCGGCGCCGATCATGCGCCGCGCCCGGTGCGCTCAGGCCGCATGCGGCCTTCAGGGATAGCGCACCCACTTGCGCCGCCCATCGGCGGGGCTGGGCGTGTGCGCTGCCTCGAAGGGCTGCAGCAGGGGCAGCAGGACCGAGCGCACCAGCGCGTCGTGGTCGGGAAGCTGCAATGCCGTGCCGGGCTTGATGCGAGGGTTGCGGTCGGCGGGAATGAGGTCCGGGTTGGCCGCCACCAGCGCCTGGCGCAGCAGTTCCATGCGCAGCGGGCTGGACGCCATGGTCTTGTGCACCACGCGCTCGAGGGTGTCGCCGGGCACCGTCACGTAGATGCGCGCCGAAAGCGCTGGGGCGGCCCCGGCGACATCGGCCGGGGGGGTGGGCGAGGCAGCGCTCGCCGCGCCTGGCAGCCAGGCGGCAGCCACCAGGCACAGGGCCACGAGCCAGGCGGACGGTGCGGCCAAGGCCTGCGCATGCATGCGTGCCGACCGGTGGGCAAGAAGAGACTGGATCAGGGCCTGGGACATGGGTTTCTCCATCGATGAGGGGGCGCGGCCGGAGCGGCGCATCAGGGCTGCTCCACGGGCCAGGCCTGCCAGCGTGGGCGCACCTGGCCGGCGGGGCCGGCGACGATGCGCAGTTCGGCGCGCTGCGGCTCCAGCCGCTCGACGCGGGCCAGCACGATCTGGTCGGCGCCGCCCGGCTCCAGCACGCGCTGCGGCACCTTGCGGTGGTCGGACAGCAGCCACTCGTCGCCCAGCCTGAGCCCGGCGAGCGCGCCCTGGTCCACCTGCACGCGGTCGGCTTCCGAGCGGAGCACCTGCACCTGCACAGGCTGGCAGCCCAGGCGCTCGGCCAGGGCCTGGGACCACTGCGCCACCAGGGCCTGAAGCGCCAGGACGCTGGGCTCGGCCAGGCGGGGCGGGGACCAGAGCGTCTGGCGGGGCGCCAGCAAAAGATCGGTGCGGGCCTCGTACACGGGCATGCCGTCGGCGGCAGCCACGCTGAGCGCCACCTGCAGGCGCGGGGTGTTGTCCAGGCGATGACCACGGCCCTCGTTGGCGCGGGGGGGCAGCTCCGTCAGGCGCCAGCGGGCCTGCAGTTGTGCCTGGGGCTGCGCCGGTGCCGAGGTCAGAAGCCGCTCATAGAGCGCCAGCGTGCCGACCGGCCGCGCCACAGGCGGGGTCGCTGGCGCATCGACCAGGCGCCAAGCCGGGCTGGCCTCGGCTCGCTCGCGCCAGGCCTGGGCCAGAATCTGGCGGGATTCCTGCACCAGGTGCAGTTCGTCAACGTTCCACCGGCCCTGGGTGGCGAGGCTCCAGCCCAGCACATGCCGCAGTCCCGCACCAGCCGGACAGGCCGCCTCTGGCGCGGACGGGGCGGACGCAGCGGATGCCTGCGCAGCCGGCCCGGCACCGGAGCCCGCGGGTTGGGCCGCAGCCTGCGCGGCGTGAGCTGCAGGGCCGACGGGGGATGAAAGTTTGGCCTTGCTGTTGGCGCTGGCGCTCGAGCTGGCGCTGGCGCTGGCGTTGGGATTGGCGCTGGCGTTGGGACTGGCGCTGGCGTTGGGATTGGCGCTGGCATTGCCAGCGGCCTTGCTGCTGTTGGCGCCGGCACTCGCCGCAGAGAGGCTGCTGGCCCGGGCCGTTTCCGGGCGGGGCTGCCCGGCCGGAGCGCCCTGAACGGCCGTTGATGCAACGCTGCCCGGGGTCGTGCGGCCGGCGGGTGCGCCCGCCTGGGGACCCACCAGGTCTTCCCGGCCCTGCAGCTGGAGCTGCGCGCGCGGCTGGCCGGACTCGTCCCGCGAGTAGGCCAGCACCCGGATGCCGCGCACCTGCATGCCGTGGCGGAAGCTGGAGGCTTCGCGCAAGGCGCCATTCGCGTCGATCCATGCGGTGCTGTGCACCTGGGTGGGACCGTCGAGCGCGGCCTGCAGCAGCTCGTGACGCACGGCGTTCAGCCGCTCCTCGGCGCTGAGCTCGGCCGCCTGCGCCCCGGGAGAAGCCAGGCCCAGCGTGAGCGCACCAGCCGCCGCAAGGGCAAGGCTGCGCCGGGTGCGCGCAGCAAAAGCCAGGCGTGCGAGGACCCCTTCGGTGGGCTCGGGGCGTGAGGACTGGGGCATGGGGGGCAAACGGCGGGCCGGGGCCGCGGCCTCAGGCGGCGGGACCGGTGGGGGGCCGGAGGGTGGACGGGCTGCGGGCGGCTTTCATCAGCGGCCGCGGGCCTGCACCTGGCCCAGGTAGAGCGCGCGCAGGTCCTGCACCACGGCTTTGTCCAGGCTGAGCGTGGTCTCGTAGGTGTCGTCGCCGGCGGGGGTGATGCTCACCAGCGTGGCGCCGTAGATCACGCCTTCCACCTTGGTGCGGAAGGTGTCGCTCTGCACCGTCAGGTCGGCCACGGTGGTGGTGGCGTCCAGTTGCTGGCCGTACACCTGCTCGGTCAGCGACCGGTAGGCGTCCAGCTTGGCTGCGCGGATGGCCATGAGCCGCTGCTGCGCGGGGTTGCGGTGGTTCTGCACGCTGATGACGGCGTAGCCCGTGGCGGTGAGCGTCTCGCGCTTTTCCACCAGCGGCGCCACCATGCCGGCCGACTCGCGCTTTTCGCCACCAGCGGATGAACCCGCTTGCGAGAGGGGCAGACCGGTGAAGGCGCAGCCGGTCAGGGCCAGCAGGCCCGATGCGGCGGCCAGACGCAGGCCCGGCAGGCCAAGGCGGAAGGGAAACGTCATGCGGTGTCCTCGTGGTGTGCGTTGGCAGCGCGTGGATTTGCGCTGCCTCGCGTGCTGAATCGGCAGCAGCGGGGCGATCTTGAGCCTGCGCCCTGCCCTGGCGCGGCCCTGCGGCGATGCGCCTGCGCCACAAAGAGTTCTTTTGAATTACAAAATTCAAACATCTGGCGGATGAAAAACATCACTGTGTCAGAATGTTACGAAACCGGGGCATCTTCCGACAGCCCCTCACCAAGCCGGATGAGCAGCGCCACCCCCCACACCTACATCGGGACCAGCCCCGCGGCCCAGGCCGTGCGCGCCATGATCGGCCGCGTGGCCGATTCGGCGGCGACGGTCCTGATCACGGGCGAAAGCGGCACCGGCAAGGAACTGGTGGCACGTGCGCTGCACGAACAGTCCTCGCGCAGGGGTGGCAACTTCGTGCCGATCAACTGCGCGGCCATCCCGAAGGACCTGATCGAGAGCGAGCTGTTCGGCCACCGCAAGGGCGCCTTCACCGGCGCCGTGGCCGACCGTGTCGGCCGCTTCGAACTGGCCCACGGCGGCACCCTCTTCCTGGATGAGATCGGCGACCTGCCGCTGGCCATGCAGGTCAAGCTGCTGCGCGTGCTGCAGGAGCGCACCATCGACCCCATCGGCGGCAGCAAGCCGCTTTCGGTCGACGTGCGTGTGGTGGCTGCCACGCACCGCGACCTCGAGGCGGAGATCGCTGCGGGGCGCTTTCGCGAGGACCTGTATTACCGGCTCAACGTGCTGCCGCTGCACACCGCCCCGCTGCGGGAGCGGCCTGCCGACTTGCCCGAGCTGATCGCGGCCTTCGCGCGCAAGTTCGCCCCACGCGGGCAGGGGCCGATCCGCTTTTCCGCCGGCTTCATGGACGCGCTGCAGGCCTACCGCTGGCCGGGCAATGTGCGCGAGTTGTCCAACCTGGTTGACCGCTTCAGCACCCTGTTTGCCGGCGAGCAACTGGACCTGGCCAGGGTGCCGGCCTACCTGCTGCCCAAAGGCCTGGCCGCACTGCAGGCCGAGCGCTGCGAGAACCCGGCCACCTCGCTGGAGCGTGCGCCGACTGAGCCTGCGCCTGAGCCGGAGGCCGCCTCGGGCCTGGCCGAACCGGCCAACGACGGCCCCAGCGATGTGGAAAGCATCATCATGCTGGCCCAGGGCGTGGCCGCACCGGTGCTGCCGCCCGAAGGCATCAGCCTGAAGGAACGGCTGGCCGACATCGAACGCGAGCTGATCCTGCAGGCGCTGCACCGCACGGACGGCAACGTCTCCCAGACCGCGCGCCTTCTGTGCCTCCAGCGCACCACGCTGATCGAGAAAATCCAGAAGTATTCCCTGCGCCAGCAGATGGTGGCCTGAGGGCCGGCCGGCGCGCTTGAGGCCTGAGGCCTGAATCTTCCTGCCTTGGGCTTGGCGAATGAGGCCCCGTGCCCAGGGCCACCGGACAGGCCCCATCACGGTCAAGCTCAAGCCAGGATCCAGCGCGCGGCACGGTGGGTGCCGCATTCGGCGCCTTCTGACGCCCTCCCCTCGGACACGCAGGTCTTTTCGGGTCGCAGGGGTCTGAAGCGCCCTTTCCCCGCCCATGGAGCGTGTGCACAAGCTTCGAGCCCCAGCAGGCGCCGCCGCATGTCGCACACCATCTCACTGGCCCTCGCCCTGGCCCTGGCGCCGACCACCGCACCGGTCATCGCTGCTGAAAGGGCTACCGCGAGCCAGTCCTGAGCGGCAACGGCTGCAAGAACAGCGCGCGCAACCGCAAACTGCAAGCGCCACTGCGACCCCTGCCGTGACCTCACCCCCCGGCGTCCGTCGCTGAACGCATTGTCAGCGGCCCCGCGCGCCAGGCGCCTCAGGGCTTTTCAGGCTGGGCACGCGGGTACTGCACCACGCGCTCCCGGGCCTTGGCCGCGGCCTGGGCCGCCTGGGCGTTTTCCTGGGCCTGGCGTTCGCGCTGCTGGCGGGCCATGACTTCGAGCTCGCGCTTCATGGCGCTGGTCTCGCCGATCGCAGCCTGCATGGCCTGCAACTGCGAGGCCATGCGCGCCGACGATGAGCCCTGGGACTGAAAGCGCGCCTCCAGCGCCCCCACCTGCTTGGTCAGCGCCTGGATGCGGGCGTCCATCTGCTTGCCCACCTGCTCGGGCAGGTCCTGGGTGTTCTTGATCACGCCTTCCAGCCGCTCATCGAGCTTGGCCTGCGTGACCACCAACTCAGCCTGCTTGGAGGCCACGGCCTTGAGCGATTCCTGCGCGCCGCCCACCAGCTCGAGCGAGGCGTCCATCTCGGTGACGCGCTTGCCCACGGCCACCAGCATGTCGTCGAGCATGGCCACGCGGGCCTGGATGCGCATGCTCATGATGGCAAACAGCACCGCCGTGATCAGCATGAGCGTGCCGGCCGAGGCCATGAGGATCAGCGTCCACTTGTTCTGCTTCTTGTTGACCAGGCCCAGGTCCTTGACGGCGGTGCGCAGGTTGATGCCCGCATCGGCGGCCAGGCTCGCGGCGCGGGTGGCCAGCTCGGCCGAGTCCATCACCACCAGCTTCATGTCCTTCATGTCCTTGACCGACTGACCATCGGTCGAGGGGCCCGGTGCCGGAAGGCCCAGGGCGGCGGCGTCCAGGGCCGCCTTCTCGGCGGCCTTGTCCACCGGCTTGTCCGCGGCCGGTGCCGCAGGAGCGGCCGTTTTTGTGTTGTCGTCTGCCATGTCGCTTTCCTGGGTTCACGCGCCTTCAGCGCATCGGCTCGCGGGCCATGGCCTCGAGCTTGTCGAGCTTGGCGCGCACCTTGTCGTTTTCGATCTTGAGCTTGACCACCCGGGCGGGGAAATCCATCTCCACCCACTCTTGATCGGCAGCACCGAGGGTTTCTTCAACCTGGGCTTGCGACTGCTGGGCGGTCTCGGCGATCTGCTGCTGCGCCTCGGCCGTGGGCACGGGGGGCAACGCCGGGGCGGGGACCGGCGCCTGGCGCAGGCTGCCTTCGGCCGGCGGGATCTTCTGCAGGTTGGGGCCGCTGCTGCCTTCGGGCGCCGCCTGGCGGTTGGCTGCGGTCTGTGCCACGGGCACGCCCTGCAGGTTGGCGGATGCCTCGCTGCCCTGGGGCACGCGCTGCAGGTTGTCCTGCACCTGGCCATCGGGGACGCGCTGGATGTTGTCTTGCGCCTGGCCTTCAGGGACGCGCTGGATGTTGTCGCCGGGCGCCGCATTGAGCGGCACGCGCTGCAGGTTGTCGGAGGCCGGATCGCCCGGCAGTTTCTGCAGGTTGTCGGCCGCGTCCGAATCCAGGGGCACGCGCTGAATGTTGTCGGCCGGGCCGGGGCCAGCATCGGTCTTCTGGGTGTTGTCCGCAGCGCCGCCGTCCTGCGGCACCTTCTGCAGGTTCTCCAGGTCGCCGGGGCCTGCTGCCACCTTCTGGATGTTGTCCCGCGCGTCGCCGCCCTGCGGCACCTTATGGAGGTTGTCGGCAGGTACAGCGCCCTCCGGCACCGCCTGCAGGTTGTCCTGCATGGCCGCGCCGTCGGCGCCGCCCAGGAAACGGTCCTGCAGCGAGGCGTCCACCACCGCCCCGCTGGCACCGGGCGCGGTCGATGGCACCCCACCGGGGGCCGCAACGAAGCGGTCCTGGGCCACGGCCCCACCGGGCACGGCGGCGGCCTGGCTGCTTCCAGCTGCGCCATCGGGCACGGCCACGCGGCGGTCTTGCACGCCGGGCGCCTCACCCGGCACCTGGACTCTGCCGGATGCAGCGGCGCGGTCGTCGCCGGGCGCGGCCTGCGCGCTGGCGCCGTCCTGCACCGAGCGCTCGAAGACCGCCCCGGAGGCGGGCTGGACTGCGGCCGCAGCCTCGGGCGCGGCCTGCTCCTGGCCGTCGGCCGAGGACACGCTGCGCTCGAACACCTGGCCCGGTGCTGCCTGGACGGGCTGGGCGATGGGCGGCGGAATGTCGGGCTGGGTTGTGGCGGCCTTGGGCTGCGGCGGTGCGTCGCCGGCCAGGGTCTTGCGGATGCTCGGGCCGTTGGGGTCCAGGCTCTTGGCGCCTGCCACCTGCGAGCCTTCGCTCACCGTCACCTGGTGCGGCGAGTCCTGTCGGATGATCTGCGGTTCGGTCATGTGCGTTGGGGCTCCGAAACCAGGCGAGGCGCGGCCTCGGGCCTGGGGGACAGGGGGTCGGACGAGAAGAATGCGCGCACCGGCTCGCCCAGCCAGTCGATGGCCTGGCGGGGCGGGTGAAGCGCCAGTGCCGCTGCGCCGGCGACCACCATCGCAGCACCGCCCACCCAGGCCAGCCGCCTGCCGCGCGCGGCCCGGTGTGGGGCCGTTGCCCGACGGCCTGCGCCCTGCCCGGCGGGCCGGAAGGCCACGTCCTGCGCGGGGCTGTAGGCGCCGCTGGGGCTGGGGGCGCCACCGGGGCCGGAAGTGTCTCGGGAACTGGAAGCGACTCGGTGGCTGGAAGCGCCATTGGCATCTTGGCGCGCCGCAGCCGGGCTGCAGCGCCAACGCAGGGGCCAAAGGCGCTGCCAGAAATTCAGCGGGCGGGGCGCCTTCGGTGCAGGAACGGCCGCGCCGGTCAGTGCGGCCGATGGGGCCGCCGCGAGTGGGGCCGGCTGCACATGGCGAAGAAGCTCTGCCACCAGCGGCTCGCAGCCCTGCGCGCGGGCCAGCTCGCGCATGGCCAGGGCCTGCTCGGGGGTGGGTGGCTCGATGTCCCAGCGCACGAAGCGCCTGCCCAGCATCTCCAGGGCCTGGCGGCTGCGAAGGCCCGGCCCCAGCAGCAGCACCACGGCCACGCCCGCACCCGGGAAGTTGCTCACCAGGCGGCTGAGCAGCTTGAGTTCGGGTTCGGCCAGGGCGCTGGCGTCGTGCACCAGCCAGATGCGCTGGGGGCCTGCGCCGTGGCGCTCGGCCAGCGCCTCTTGGAGCGTCATGCTGGCCAGCAGTTCGTCAAACCGCGCCACCATGGCCTGGGTGCTGGCGGGGAAGTAGACCTCCACCGGGCAGGCGGCGCTGCGGCGGAGGCGATCGATCAGGAGCTCGGCGCAGTGGCCCAGCGCCGCCTCGTGGGTGCTGGCCAGCGCGACGCTGCGGCCTTCGCGCAGGACCGAGGCCAGGCACCCTTCCAGCCGCAGTGCGTCGGACGGTCGAAAGTAAAGGCCCGTGGGGGCGCTCTCGCGCGCGGCGAGCACCAGGGCGAGTTCGGCGCGAAGGTTCATGGCTGGCCCTCCAGGCGGCCGTTGGCGTCAAAGCGCATGGCCGGCGGTACCTCGGGCAGCGGCTTGGCCATGGGCGCCTGGCCGGGACGCACGTTGGACAGGCTGAACACGTACGCGATGACGGGCGCGACCGCGTGGTAAAGCGCCTCGGGGATGGGCTGGTCCACCTCGGTGGTGAAGTAAAGCGCACGGGCCAGTTGCGGCGAGGAGAACATTTCCACGCCGTGCGTCTTGGCCTCCTCGCGGATCTTGGCCGCGATGTGGTCGGCGCCCTTGGCCAGCAGGATGGGCGCGCCGTCGGCAGTCGGGTCGTAGGCCAGGGCCACGGCAAAGTGCTCGGGGTTGGTGATCACCACGTCGGCGTCCTTGACCTTGGCCATCATGCGGGCGTTGGCCATCTCGCGCTGGCGGCGGCGGATCTGCTGCTTGACCTCGGGGCGACCCTCCATGTCCTTCATCTCGTCCTTGATCTCCTGCTTGGTCATGCGCAGCTTCTTGATGTAGCTCCACTTCTGGTAGGGCGCATCCACCAGCGCGATGAACACCAGGCTGAGCGTGAGCCAAAGGGCGGACTCGGTGATCATGCGGCCCGAGGCGGCCAGCGCCGGCTCCAGCCCCATGTTGCCGATCCGCATGAGCTCGGCCATGTGGCGGTTGACCAGCGCCCACAGCACCAGCGAGACCACGGCGAGCTTGGCAATGGCCTTGAGCAGTTCGACCAGACCGTGCGTGCCGAACATGCGCTTGAAGCCGCTCAAGGGGCTGAGCTTTTGCCACTTGAAGCCCATGGCCTTGGACGAAAAATGAAAGCCGCCGGTCAGGCCGGAGGCAGCGATGGCCACCACGGCGGTCAGCACCATCAGCGGCATGACCATGAGCAGCCCTTCGGCCACCGCGTGGAAGAACACGCCAGGCAGCAGGCTGGGCGTGTCCAGGGTCTTGCGGTCGAAGCTGAAGCCGGCGGTCATCTGGCGGGCCATCTTGGACACCCACCAGCCGCCCATGAACAGCAGCACGGCGGCAGCCGAAATCATCACGGCGGCAGCCGGCACCTCGACGCTGCGGGCCACGTCGCCTTCTTCGCGGGCCTTGCTCAGGCGCCGCGCTGTGGGGTCTTCGGTCTTTTGGGAACTGTCTTCGGACATGTGCCTTCCTTCAGCCCAGACCCACCAGGATGCGCACCTGGCTCAGGCCCTGCACCCACAGCGACTGGATGCGCGCGCCCATGCTGCCCAGCGCCAGGATGAACACCACGAAGCCCAGCACGATGGTGGCCGGCAGGCCCACGGAGAAGATGTTGAGGCTGGGCGCCGCACGCGTGATGACGCCGATGCCGATGGTGATGAACAGCAGCGTCACCATCACCGGCAGGGCGATCAAGAGTGCGCCCAGGAACATCATCGAGCTCCAGGCCAGCAGCTGCGGCCAGGCCTGCGCGGTCACCAGGGGCTTGCCCACCGGCAGGCTGGCAAAGCTTTCCACCACCAGGCCCAGCAGCATGGCGTGGCCGCCCAGGCCGACGAAGATCAGCGTCGCCAGCACGATGAGGAACTGCGCCACCGTGGGCACGTTGCCCAGCGTGGCGTCGATCAGCGTGGCCATCGACAGGCCCATGGCATTGGAGATCGACTGGCCGGCGACCACCACCGCGGCCACCACCACCTGCAGGATCAACCCCATGAGCACGCCGATGGTCAGCTGGTTGGCGACCTCCAGCAGCCCCTCGGGCGAGAGCGGGTCGATGCGCGGCCAGTCGAACATGGGATAGACCATGACCGACAGCGCGAAGGCCAGCAGGATGCGCAGCCGCGTGGTGAGCGCGGGCAGCGAGAAGACGGGGGCCACGATCATCATGGCCGACATGCGCAGCATCGGCCAGAAGAGCGCAAAGAAGTGCTCGACAAGTTCGATGGAGGACACCGAGATCACGTCATGCGCCTTTGCGTGGCTTTCAGACGAACAGGCCGGGGATGCGCTGGAACAGCGCGCGGGTGTAATCCACCAGCGTGGTGATCTGCCAGCTGCCCACCAGCGCCAGGGTGAGCGCCATGATCACCAGCTTGGGAATGAAGCTGAGCGTGGCCTCGTTGATCGAGGTGGCCGCCTGGATGATGCCCACCACCAGGCCCACTGCGAGCGCGACAACCAGCAGCGGCGAGGAAACGAGCACGGTGATCCACAGGGCCTGCGTGCCGATTTCAATGACGGTGGAGGTGTCCATGGGGTGAAGGTCTCAGGTGACGAAGCTCGAGGCGAGCGAGCCCATGATCAGGCTCCAGCCGTCCACGAGCACGAACAGCATGAGCTTGAAGGGCATGGAGATCATCATGGGCGAGAGCATCATCATGCCCATCGACATGAGCACGCTGGCCACGATGAGGTCGATCACGACGAACGGGATGTAGATCAGGAAGCCGATGGTGAAGGCGCTCTTGAGCTCGGAGGTGATGAAGGCCGGCACCAGCGTGGTGAATGGCACCGAGGCTGCATCGACCGGCTCGCCCTTGCGGGCGATCTGCATGAAGAGGGCGATGTCGTCGCCGCGCGTCTGGCGCAGCATGAATTCGCGGATCGGCTTTTCCGCGGCGGCCAGGGCGTCGGGGCCGCTCAGGCTGCTGTTCATGAAGGGCACGACCGCGTTCTGGTACACATCGCCCAGCACGGGCTGCATGATGAACAGCGACAAAAAGAGCGCCAGGCCCACCAGCACCACGTTGGGCGGCGTCTGGCCGGTGCCCAGCGCCTGGCGCAGCAGCGACATGACGATGATGATGCGCACGAAGGACGTCATCATGAGCAGCAACGAGGGCAGCAGCGTCAGCAGCGTCATGAGCGCCAGCAGCTGCAGCGTGACGCTGTACTGCGTGGTGCCCTTGGGGCCGGCGGCGGTGTTCAGCATGGGAATGCCCTGGGCCAGCACGGCGTCGGGCAGCAGCAGCACGGCGGCCATGAGCAGCGCCGGCAGCCAGCCGCGCAGGAATTTAGCGCTCATCGCCGGCTCCCGGTGCGCGGGTGGCCACTTCGTCGGCCCAGGCTGCCAGCGCAGGGCCGCGGGGTGCGGCGCCGAAGGCGGGCCACTGGCCGAGGGATGCGATCTGCCCGGGGCTGATGCCCAGCAGCACCTCGTGCTCGCCCACACGCACCAGCGCCAGCTTCTGCCGGGCGCCCAGGCCCAGGCTCTCCACCACCTCGAGGCGGCGGCCGCCCTGGCCGGGCTGCACGCGCAGCTGCAGGCGCTTCAGGCCCCAGAGCAAGGCGCCCAGCAGGCCGAAGACCAGCACCAGGCTGGCAAAAATGCGCAGGAACTCCATGACCCGGTCCGTGCCTTCAGAGGTTCTTCATGCGCTCGGAAGCGGGCACCACGCGCGTGAGGCGGATGCCGTAGCGGTCGTTGACCAGCACCACCTCGCCCTGGGCCACCACGGTCTTGTTGACCAGCAGGTCCAGCGGCTCGCCGGCGATGTGGTCGAGCTCGACCACGCTGCCCTGGGTCAGGCGCATGAGGTCGCGGATCTTGATCATGGCGCGCCCGACTTCGACCGAGAGCGTGACCGAGATGTTCTGCAGCACCTCGGGGTTGATCTGCGAGTCGGCCATGCCGTTGGGGAGTTGGGTATCGTTCATGTTCGGTATTCCTGCAAGGTCACTGCATGCCGGGGATCACGGCGCGCTCGATCTGCACGGCCGTCTGCGTCCCGAGCTGGCCGACCTGCACGTCGAAGGCGGGCACATCGCTCACCAGCATGCGGGCGAGGTCGGGTTTCTTGAAGAACAGCACATCGCCGGGCTGCATGGCCTCGATGGCGCCCAGGGTGCTGGCGATCTCGCCCAGCAGCACACGGGCCTCGAGGCTGGCGTTGTTGACGGCCTCGCCGAGGTCGTCGCGCCACTGGTTGTCCGACTCCTCGTTGCCGTCGCCGGTCTGCACGCGGCTGCGCAGCAGCTCGCGCACCGGCTTGAGCGAGGCGTAGGGATACACGAGGTCGATGAAGCCCTGCGTGGCGGGGCCGGCCTCGACCTCGAAGCGGGTGAGGATGACCAGGTCGTTCTCGTCGGCGATCTGGGCGAACTGCGGGTTGATCTCGGAGCTCACCAGCTCGAAGTCGATGTCCATGATGGGCGACCAGGCGTCCTTCAGGGAGCGGAAAAAGACATCCAGGATCATGTTGATGATCCGCGTCTCGGTGGGCGTGAAAAGCCGCGTGGGCGGCAGTTGCCCCACGCCGCGGCCGAAGCCGCCGAAGAAGCTGTCGAGCGAGCTGAACACCACCACCGGGTCGATCACCACGATCGAGTAACCGCGCAGCGGGTTCATGCGGATCATGTTCACCGACAGGGGCGCCTGCAGCTGCTTGAGGTAGTCGCCGAAACGCGAGATCTGCACCCGGTTGGGCGAGACGCGCGGGCTCGAACGCAGCATCTCCAGCAGGCCCAGGCGGAACTGGCGCACGAAGCGCTCGTTGATCATGTCCACCGAGGCGACGTTCACGCCCAGGCTGGAGTCTTCGCTGGCCAGGTCGTGCTTGCGCACGCGCAGGGACGTGTTGTAGCCGGTGTCGACGGCGATGCTGCCGTCGCTGATGCCTTCGGCCAGGGCCGAGAGCTCCTCCGGTGTCAACAGTTGATCAACCATGGAAAGGCTCGTTCCTCGTTCACTGCACGATGAAGGAGGTGAAGAACACCTCTTCGACGCCACCGAAGTCCTCGAAGGACTCGAGCTTGGTGTTCATGGCGTCCCGCAGCTTCTTGCCCAGGTCCACCCGGAACTCGGGCTTGCCGATGTCGGCCTCGGTGCTCTGGCGCATCACGTCCATCATCACCGAGCGCAGGGCGAACTCGTGCTTCTTGAGGTTGTCGATCACGCGCTGGTCGTAGCGGGTCATCACCGCCACCTGCAGCGACATCACCTTGCGCGAGCCTGTGAGGTTCACCAGGAACTCGCGGTCCATCTGGTGGTAGTTGAATTCGAATTTCTGGGCGTCGGGCGACTTCTTGGCCATCTTCTCGGGCTTGTCGTCCTTGCCCTTGCCGTCCTTGCCGCCCGCGGCAGCGCCGCCCTGGCCGGGCACCGGCTCCAGGCCCAGCTGGATGCGCTCTTCCGGGGTGAGTGCCGGCGGCTTGGGATTGAAAAAACCCGACGCGAACAAGGTGC
>CAYVGD010000029.1:0-15710 GCA_964450095.1 uncultured Polaromonas sp. | reverse complement strand
TCGCCCTGCCGCGCTACGAGGGCGAGCGCTTCGCCGGGTACATCGGGTGCAGCGTCGACGTCGACGAACGACACGCGGCGGAGGAGGCGCTGCGCGCCGCCAGCCACCGCAAGGACGAGTTCCTGGCCATGCTCGCGCACGAGCTGCGCAACCCGCTGGCGCCGCTGAGCATGGCCGCGCAGTTGCTGCTCATGGCGCCGGACGATCCCGAGCGCGTGCGCCGCTCGGCCGAACTGATACAGCGCCAGGTCAGCCACATGACCGAACTGGTGGACGACTTGCTGGACGTCTCCCGCGTCACCCGAGGCCTGGTGGATGTGGCGCGCGACGTGGTCGACCTGCAGCAGGTGGTGTCGGGCGCGCTGGAGCAGGCGCGTCCGCTGCTGGAGTCCCGGCAGCACACCGTGTGCACCGAGCTGCCGGCACGCACGCTCCATGTGCGCGGCGACAGGGTGCGGTTGATCCAGGTGGTGTCCAACCTGCTCAACAACGCTGCCAAATACACCCCGCCCGGGGGTCGGGTGGAACTGGCGCTGGCCGAGGCCGATGGGGAGGCGCTGATCCACGTCACCGACAACGGCAGCGGCATCGAGCCTCACCTGCTGCGCCGCGTGTTCGAGCTGTTCACCCAGGGCCAGCGCACCCCCGACCGCACCCAGGGCGGCCTGGGCCTGGGGCTGGCGCTGGTCAAGAGCCTGGTGGAATTGCACGCCGGCCGGGTCATGGCCGAAAGCGGCGGGCCGGGGCAGGGCAGCCGCTTCACCGTGCGCCTGCCCTTGATCGAGCTGGCCGCAGAGACGCCCTCGCGACCCGCGCCGGCCATCCTGCCTGCGCCCCCGCCGCAGGCCCTGCGCGTGATGGTGGTGGACGACAACGTGGACGCCGGTCAGATGCTGGGCATCTGGCTGGAGGAACTGGGCCACCAGGTGCAGGTGTTGACCTCTTCGCACGACGCGCTGGAGGCCGCCGGCACAGGCCGCTGGGACGTGTTCCTGCTGGACATCGGCCTGCCGGCCATGGACGGCTACGAGTTGGCCCGCCGACTGCGCGCCCGGCCGGAACTCCAGACCGCCACGCTGGTGGCCGTGACCGGCTACGGCCAGGCCCAGGACATCGCGCAGTCCAAGCAGGCTGGCTTCGACTACCACTTCGTCAAGCCCGTGGACCCGGCCCGGCTGCTGGCGGTGCTGGACCAGATCGAGCCCGCCGCCTGAGCGGACTCAGGCCCGGGGCCGCTTCAGCTCGGCGCGTCTGCAAGGGGCGTTGGCTTTCCGTTCGGCGCGGCGGGGCGCAACCTCTGCCTGCCTGCCGGTTTACCGGTCTGTCTGTGTGCCTGGCCCGCTGGCCGACTCCATGCGTCAGCGCGTCCGTGCGCGTACGACTGACATGGCCAGCTCTGCGCTTCGATTCGCTGAGCTGAGCTGAACTGTGCTGAACTGTGCTGTGCTGAGCTGTGCTGTGCTGTGCTGTGCTGTACCCGCCTTCAGCCGGCCAGGGCGATCACCACCGCCTGCGGATCAAAACAGGCCCAGGCTGCGGCTCCGCGGCGCAGCCCCACCCCTGGCGGCAGCATCCCCACCAGTTGCTGGCCCGAGGGCAGGGCCAGCGACACCTCGCCGCCCCGCGCGGCCGCCGCACCGCGGCTGACCACGCCCTGCAGCGCGTTCACCGTGCTCAGGCGACTCACAGCCGGCAGCGTTGCCCCAGCCGCATCGGTCTGCGCCGCGTCAAGCTGCGGATGGATGCGCACCGCTGTTGCCTTGCAAAGCGCCAGAACTGCCTGGCCCGCGCGCAACGCCAGCAGTTCGCCGCTTTCCCGGGTGATGCGGGCGGCCAGGGCCTGCCCGTCCGGCAGGCGCAGCAGCACCTGCAGCGCACCGCCCGCGCGCCGCAGGCGCTCGACCTGGCAGGGCAACTGGTTGCGCATGCTGGTGCGCAGCAGCAAGCCGCCGAGCGAGGCCTGGGCAGGTGCATCGCCCGCGGCCTGCAACTCGCGCATCCACCGCTGGCGTGCGGCCTGCAGGCGATGCGCGGCCTCCAGCAGTTGCTGGCCTTCGGCCGTCAGGCGCGCGCCGCCGCCGCCTGTGCCGCCCACCGCCCGTTCCACCAGGGTTGCCCCGGCCAGGTTGCTCAGGGTCTCCACGGCCTGCCAGGCGGCCTTGTAGCTCACGCCCGCCGAGCGCGCCGCCTCGGAGATGGAACCTGCCTCGCCCACGCGGCGCAGGATGTCCAGGCGCTTGTCGCTTCTGCCGCCTTCCCCCAGGGCGGGGGCGAGGTTCACCCCGGCGGGGCTCGTGCGTGGGATTTTGGGCGCTGGCATACTGCGCGCTATTCTATTTTTGAATAGCGAAGGGAAGGTGGATGCACGGAACGGGCTGGCTTTGGGCGGGACTGCTTCGCGCGGCGCTGTGCCTGTGCCTCCTGGCCGCAGCGGGCGGGGCGCGGGCGGGCGAGGTGAAGGTGGCGGTCGCTGCCAACTTCATGGCGCCCATGCAAAAGCTCGCTGCCCAGTTCGAGCGCGAGACCGGCCACCGGGCGGTCCTGTCCTTCGGGTCAACCGGCAGGCTCTACGCCCAGATCAGGAACGGCGCGCCCTTCGACGTGTTCCTGTCCGCCGACGACGAGACCCCGCGGCGCCTGGAGCAGGAGGCCGCCGCCGTGCCCGGCACCCGCTGGACCTATGCCACCGGTCGCCTCGTGCTCTGGAGCGCCCGGCCGGGGGTGGTGGACGAGCGCGGCGAGGTGCTGCAGCGCGCCGACCTGCCGCGCCTGGCGCTGGCGGACCCCAAGCTCTCGCCCTATGGCCGCGCTGCCGAGCAGGCCTTGCAGCAACTCCAGCTGACCGAGCGCTGGCGCGCGCGCCTGGTGCAGGGCGAAAGCATCACCCAGGCACACCAATTCGTGGCCAGTGGCAACGCCCCGCTGGGGTTCGTGGCCCTGTCCCAGGTCCTGGAGGACGGTCGCATCGGCGCGGGCTCCGCGTGGCTCGTGCCGGTGCGCCTGCACGAGCCCCTGCGCCAGGACGGCGTGCTGCTGCTGCGCGGCCAGCACAACCCGGCGGCCCTGGCCTTGGTGCGGCACTTGCAGGGCGATGCAGCCCGCGCCTTGATCCGCAGCCACGGCTATGAGCTCTGACCGGTCCTGCCGCGCATGACGCTTGGAGCCGACGCCTGGCCCGCCATCCGGCTCACGCTGGAACTGGCGGCCGTGACCACCGCGCTGCTGCTGGTGCTGGCCACGCCGCTGGCGTGGTGGCTGTCGCAGACGCGCTCGCAGTGGCGCGGCGCCGTCAGCGCCCTGGTGTCCCTGCCGCTGGTGCTGCCGCCCACGGTGCTGGGCTTTTACCTTCTGGTGCTCATGGGTCCGCACGGCTGGGTGGGGCAGCTCACGCAGTCGCTGGGCTGGGGCCTGCTCACCTTCTCTTTTGCAGGCCTGGTGATCGGGTCGGTGTTCTTTTCGCTGCCTTTTGCGGTGCAGCCCATCCAGCATGCGTTCGAAGCCATCGGTCCGCGGCCGCTGGAGGTCGCGGCGACCTTGCGGGCCCGGCCCATCGACGCTTTCTGGTCGGTGGCCCTGCCGCTGGCGCGACCCGGCCTGGTGACGGCCGCCATCCTGAGCTTTGCGCACACGGTGGGCGAATTCGGCGTGGTGCTGATGCTGGGCGGCAACATCCCGGGGGAGACCCGCGTGGTCTCCATCCAGATCTTCGGCCACGTGGAAGCCATGGAATACGCGCAGGCCCACTGGCTGTCCGCCGGCATGGTGCTGTTTTCCTTTGGCGTGCTGCTGGCCCTGGCCGGGCTGCGCGGACGTTCCAGCGCGCGGGTGCTGCCGTGAGTGACAGCGAGATTCGCCTGCGGCTGGCGCGCCCCGGCTTCGACCTGGCGGTGGACCTTCGCCTGCCGGCGCAAGGCACCACGGTGCTCTACGGCGCGTCGGGTTCAGGCAAGACCAGCGTGCTGCGCTGCGTGGCTGGCCTGGAGCGTGCGGCGCATGCGCGGGTGTGCATCGCAGGCCAGACCTGGCAGGACGATGCGCAGGGCATCTTCCTGCCCACCTGGCAGCGGCCCCTGGGGTATGTGTTCCAGGAGGCCAGCCTGTTCGAGCACCTGTCGGTGCAGCGCAACCTGGAGTTCGGTCTTCAGCGCACGGGCGGCGCGCAGGGCCGCCAGTTGCTGGCCGATGCGGTGGAACTGCTGGGCATCGGCCACCTGCTCCGGCGCCCACCCGGCGGTCTCTCCGGCGGCGAGCGCCAGCGTGTGGCGATTGCGCGGGCGCTGGTCACGCAGCCGCGGCTCTTGCTGCTGGACGAGCCGCTGGCCTCGCTGGATGCGGCGCGCAGGCAGGACATCCTGCCCTGGCTGGCCCGCCTGCGGGCGTCCTGGCGCCTGCCCATGCTGTACGTGACGCACTCTGCCGATGAACTCTCGCGTCTTGCCGACCACCTGGTGGTCCTGGCAGATGGGCGGGTCACGGCCAGTGGCCCGGTCGGCCAGGTGCTGGCCAGCCTGCACCCGCCCGTGGTGGTGGGCGACGACGCGGGCGTGCTGCTCGAGGCGGCCGTGCTGGAGTGCGACGCCACCTGGCACCTGGCCCGCCTGGCGTTCGATGGGGGCTCACTCTGGGTGCGCGACACGGGGCTGGTGCCCGGGCAGCGTTTGCGCGTGCGCGTGAAGGCGCAGGACGTGACGCTGGCACTGCAGCCGCTGGAGGGAACTTCGGCGCAGAACCAGCTGGCCGGCACCATCGACGGCATCGAGCCCGACGCCCATCCTTCCCAGGCGCTGGTGCGCATCGCCTGCGGACCGTCGCGCCTGATGGCGCGCATCACGCGCCGCGCCGCGCATGAGCTGGAACTGGTGCCCGGCCGCAGCGTTTGGGCCCAGGTCAAGACCGCGGCCATCGTGCAGTAGCCCCGGTGGGTGGGCTGGGGCCGGCGCGCCCGCTGCTCAGGCTGCCGCGGCAGGGGCGTGCAGCGCCGGGTCTTGGAGGATCTGCCGCGCGGCCTCGCGCATGGCCTCGTGGCTGTGGTCGCGCGCGAGCACGCGGGGTGCCTCGGGGTAACGGCTGAAGTTGCGCTGCATCGACTGCAGGTAGGTGGGGTCGTAGTGGCGTTCCAGCAGGTCCCGCACCACTTCCTCGGTCCGGCCCGCCCGCGCCAGGGCCTGCCACTGGCGGACCACCTCGCCCCCGCGCACCTGCACCAGGGTGTCCAGGCGCTGGCAGAAGAATTCAGTGTCTTTCACGAAGAAGTCGTAGTCCTGCATCAGCAGCTTCACGCGCTCGTCGGTGGGCAATTCCAGCGTCAGGCAGGGGCTGGCCCGCATCGCGGCGATCAGGCTTTCCGGCACGGCGACGTTGCCCACCTTTTTGCTCTCGCTCTCGACATACACCACGCGCGCCGGGTCGAGGCGGCGCAGCGCGTCCCACACCAGCGTGTCAAAGCCTTTTTGCGTGGGCTGCGCCTGGCCGGGCAGCAGGCCCAGCACCGAACTGCGGTGGCGTGCCAGCCCCTCGAGGTCCAGCACCTGCGCGCCTTCCTGGGCCAGCGCGTGCAGCAGCCGGGTCTTGCCCGAGCCCGTGGTGCCGCACACCACGCGGAAGGCCAGCCGCGAAGCCTGCCGGGGAAGGTCGGCCAGCAGCGCGGTGCGAAAGGCTTTGTAGCCGCCCTCGACCAGGCTGACCCGAAAGCCGATCTGGTCAAGGATGAGGCCCAGCGAGCCACTCCTCTTTCCGCCTCGCCAGCAGTAGACCAGCGGGGCCCAGTCCCGGGGCTTGTCCATCACCTCGCGCTCGATGTGCGCCGAGATGTTGCGTGCCGCGATCGCGGCACCGCGCTTCTTGGCCTCGAAGGCGTTGATCTGCTTGTATTCCGTGCCCACCACGCGCCGCTCTTCATCGTCGAGCGTGGGCCAGTTCAGCGCACTGGGCAGGTGGTCTTCGGCGTACTCGCTGGGCGTGCGTGCATCGACGATGGTGGAGAACTCGTCCAGGCGCAGCAGCACCTGGTCGGCGGGCACGAATTGCAGGCTCACTTCAGCAGTTTCTTCATTTCAGGCCAGACATTGTCGAGCATGATGGCCTGCGCCTCCTCGTTCGGGTGGATGCGGTCGGCCTGGAAGAGGCGCGTTGCATCGGCAATGTCGGCCACGCCCTTGAGGAAGAAGGGCACGACGGCGCTGCGTGTCTCGCGCCCGATCCGGGTGTAGAGCTGCGCAAAATTCTTGCCGTACTGGGCGCCGTAGTTGGGCGGCATCTGCATGCCCAGCAGCAGCACGCGGGCGCCGGCATCCTGGCTGGCGCGCACCATCGCGCGCAGGTTGTCTTCGGTCATGGAAAGGGGCAAGCCCCTGAGCGCGTCGTTGCCGCCGAGCTCGATCACGACGATGCCCGGCTGGTGCGCCTTGAGCAGCGCCGGCAGGCGGGAGCGCCCGCCGGAGGTCGTGTCGCCGCTGATGCTGGCGTTGACCACCGCTGCGCCGGGCTTCTGGCGCTCCAGGCGCTGGCGAAGCATTTCCACCCAGCCACTGCCGCGCTTGAGTCCGTACTCGGCGCTGAGCGAGTCGCCCAGCACCAGGACGGACCGGGTCGGGGGCTGCTTGGGGGCTGGGTTTGGGGCCTGGGCCAGGCCTGGTGCGGGCGCAACTGCACCGAGCGCTGCGCCCAGCAGCAGGAGCCGCCGCCCCCTGTCCGGATGCCCTGACACCGCCAGGCCCGGCGCAGGCTTGTTAAAGTGGTTCATCCTTGCACAAAGCGCAAGCCAATCCTGGCGCCACCGGGCGACGAAGGCCCTTGCACCGATGCTGAAGAATCTACTCATCTCCGAATCCCATCCGTCGGGCCTGTCTGCGGCGGCTGAAGCGTCCGGCAGCGATCTGCCGGCCCAGCCCATCATCGCTGTCGAGCATGTGTTCAAGACCGTGAGCGATTCCACGGGGTCGCTCACGATTTTGCGCGATATCGATTTCACCCTCGCGCCGCGGGAGACCGTGGCCATCGTGGGGGCGTCGGGCTCGGGCAAGAGCACGCTGCTGTCCATCATCGCCGGCCTGGACAAGCCCACCCAGGGCACGGTGCGCCTGGCCGGCCAGGACCTCTTCGCCCTGGGGGAAGACGCGCGCGCGGCCCTGCGTGCGCAGAAGGTCGGCTTTGTCTTCCAGAGCTTTCAGCTCATGAACCACATGACGGCGCTGGAGAACGTCATGCTGCCGCTCGAATTGGCCGGCGTGCGCGGCGCGCGTGTCCAGGCCGCCGAAATGCTGGAGCGCGTGGGCCTGGGCCAGCGCCTGGCCCACTATCCCCGGGTGCTCTCCGGAGGCGAGCAGCAGCGAGTCGCGCTGGCGCGTGCCTTCGTGGTCAAGCCCGCCGTGCTGCTGGCCGACGAGCCCACCGGCAGCCTGGACTTCGCCACCGGCGAGACGGTGATGCAGCTCATGATGGACCTGAACCAGGCGCAGGGCACGACGCTCGTGCTGGTCACGCACGACGCGCAACTGGCCGCGCGCTGCCAGCGGCGCATCACCATCGAGGCCGGGCGCATCGCAGGCGTCTGACAGCCCCCGGTGATAATCGCCGGGTGTCATTCTCTTCCTCCAAAGTCCTGTTCGGCTTTCATGCCGTGGGCGTGCGGCTCAAGACCGCACCGCAGTCCGTCATCGAAGTGTTCTTCGACGCCTCCCGGCGCGATGCGCGGATGCGCCAGTTCATGGACCGCGCCCGGGAAGCGGGCGTGCGGCTCATCGAATCCGATGGCCTGCGGCTTGCCAAGCTCTGCGGCAGCCACGGGCACCAGGGCGTGGTCGCGCGCGTGCAGCCCATCGAGCAGGCCCACTCGCTGGACGAGCTGCTCGAGCAACTGGAGGCTGGCGGTGAAGCGCCGCTGCTCCTGGTGCTCGACGGCGTGACCGATCCGCACAACCTGGGCGCCTGCCTGCGCGTGGCCGATGGCGCCGGCGCGCATGCCGTGATCGCACCCAAAGACCATGCCGCCGGCATCAATGCCACGGTGGCCAAGGTGGCCAGCGGCGCGGCCGAGACCGTGCCCTACTTCATGGTCACCAACCTGGCCCGCACCCTGGGCGAGCTCAAGGAACGCAGCATCTGGTGCATCGGCACCAGCGACGATGCGCCCAAGACCATCTACGACGTGGCGCTCACCGGCCCGGTGGCCTTGGTGCTGGGCGCCGAAGGGCAGGGCATGCGCCAGCTCACCCGAAAGACCTGCGATGAGCTGGTGAGCATCCCCATGCAGGGCGCCGTGGAAAGCCTCAACGTCTCGGTGGCCAGCGGCGTGTGCCTCTACGAGGCGCTGCGTCAGCGGCGCGGCTGAGGCGGCCCGGCCGATTCTGGCCGGCTATACCCAGCCGAGCGCGCCAGCCAGGCCGCCTGCCGCCAGCAGCCACAGCAGGTGCAGCCGCGTGCGCCAGACCGTCACGGCAGCCGCTGCCGTGAGCAGCCAGATGGGCCAGTGGTCGAGCGAGTCGCCACTGGCGGTGGCAAGCACCCAGCCGGTGGCCAGCAGCAGAGCCACCACCACCGGGGCCATGCCCTGCTTGAACGCACGCACCAGCCGGCGCTCCCGGTTGCGGTGCCCCCAGGTGGCCGTGGCGTAGGCCAGGACCGAGCTGGGCAGCATGATGCCCAGCATCGACAGCACCACCCCTGCAAGCGCGGTCCAGGTGCTGCCGGTGTTCAGCCCCACGTTCCAGCCCATGAGCGCCACAAAGAGGATGTTGGGGCCTGGTGCCGCCTGGGCCAGTGCGATCGAGCTGCTGAACTGTGCATCGCTCAGCCAGCCCTGCCGGTCCACCAGGAAGCGATGCATGTCGGGCGAGGTGGTGATGGCGCCGCCCACCCCCAGCAGCGAGAGCGAGGCAAAGTGCAGAAAAAGCGCGAGCCAGTCGGCTGCGGCCAGGTGCAGTGCCGGGTTCATCTCAGCTTGAGCCAGGCCACCGTCCAGCCCAACGCGCCCAGCCCCAGCAGCACCCAGGCCAGCGGCAGCCTCAGCCAGGCGATGCCGACGAAGGCCGCGGCGGCCAGCAGCAGGCAAAGCGGCCGTCCCAGCACGTTGCCGCGCAGCGCGGGGACCAGCTTGAGTCCCGTGGCCACGATCAGGCCTGCCGCCACCGCGCCCATGCCGCGCAGCGCGCCGGCGGCCGCTGGGTGGTGCGCCAGCTGCGCATACAGCGCCGCCAGCAACAGCACGATGGCCAGGGGGAAGCACAGCATGCCGGCCACCGCGACCAGCGCGCCGCGCAGGCCGAAGTGGCGGCTGCCCAGCATGATGGACAGGTTGATCACGTTCGGGCCGGGCAGGATCTGCGCCACGGCCCATTCGTCCACGAATTCCTCGGGGGTGAGCCAGCGCTTTTTCTCCACCAGCTCGCGCTGCGCCACGGCCAGCACCCCGCCAAAGCCCTGCAGGGCCAGCCAGCTGAAGGAAAAGAAGAGGTCGGACAGCGACTTCGGGCCGCGCCCGCGCGGGGGCTCCTGCGTGTCGGCATCGGGAGGCTGGGGCATGGGCTCCATTTTGGGGCCTCCCGCGCCCGGGGAGCCCGGGCTCACACCGTCATGCCGCCGCAGACCTCCAGCACCGCGCCGTTGACGTAGCTGGCCTCTTCGCTGGCCAGGAAGGCGTACACGTTGGCCACTTCCTCGGGCAAGCCCAGCCGGCGCAGAGGCACGCGGTGTTCCATCTCCTTCATGACGTTGTCGGGGATGGTGTCGAGGATGGGCGTCTTCACGAAGCCGGGAGCCACCGCGTTCACGCGCACGCCCTTGGGCCCGAGCTCACGGCTCCAGGTCTTGGTGAACCCGATCACGCCGAACTTGGTGGCTGCGTAGTTGGTCTGGCCGAAGTTGCCGTAGATACCCACCACCGAGCTGGCGTTCAGGATCGCACCGCTGCCCTGGGCGACCATCTGGTCGGCCACGGCCTGGCTGCAGTGGAAGACGCCGCGCAGGTTCACGTCGATCACGCGGTCGAACTGCGCCTGCGTCATCTTTTGCAGCCGCGCGTCCTGCGTGATCCCGGCGTTGTTGACCAGCACGTCGATGCGGCCGAAGCGGTCCTTGACCTGGGCCACCACGGCGTCGACCTGGTCGCGGTTCGTCACGTCCATGACGAAGCCCTGGGCCTGCGCGCCCTCGGCCTGGCAGGCTGCGACAACTGCATCCACCTGGGCCTGCCGGATGTCGGCCACGATGACGATGGCGCCTTCACGCGCGAACTTGAGCGCCGTGGCCAGGCCGATGCCCTGGCCTGCGCCGGTGATGATGCTGACTTTGCCTTGAAGACGTCCCATGGGGTGGTCGTGGTCTGGAGGGAAGGGGGAAGGGCCTCACCAGGTCACCTGGTGGGTGCGCAAGCTGTCGATCACAGCCTGGTCCAGTTTAAAGCCCTGTCCGTGCGCTGTGGCCAGTGCGCCGCAGCGCTCTGCAAACTTGGCGACACCCTGTCCGTAGATGAACTGCAGCGCACCGCCGGTCCAGGCCGGGAACCCGATGCCGAAGATGGAGCCGATGTTGGCCTCGTGCACCGAGGAAAGCACGCCTTCAGCCAGGCAGCGCGCAGTCTCCACCGCCTGGCGGTACAGCAGCCGATCCTGGATCTCACGCACATTCCAGCGCGCGTTGGGCCTGCCGAAATGCATCTGCAGCCCCGGCCACAAGCGCTTGGGCTGGCCGGCGGGGTAGTCGTAGAAGCCGCCGCCCGCTGCCCGGCCGCCGCGGCCGAATTCCCGCACCATGCGCTCGACCAGGCCTTCACCCGGCGTGGGCTGGTAGGTGCGCCCCTCGGCCGTAAAGTCAGCGCGGGTCTGGTCCATCACGTGCACCGACAGTGTGAGCGCGGTCTCGTCCAGCACCGCCAGCGGGCCCACCGGCATGCCCGCCTGCATGGCGGCGTTCTCGATCACGGCGGCGGGAATGCCTTCGCCCAGCATGGCCGCGCCCTCCATCACGAAGGTGGCGAAGGTGCGGCTGGTGTAGAAGCCGCGCGCGTCGTTCACCACGATGGGCAGCTTGCCCAGGGCCCGCACGTAGTCCAGGGCGCGAGCCACCGTTTCATCCGAAGTCTGCCGGCCGCGGATGATCTCCACCAGTTGCATCTTGTCCACCGGGCTGAAGAAGTGGATGCCGATGAACTGCGCCGGCCGGCTGCTGGCCTCGGCCAGGCCCGTGATGGGCAGGGTCGACGTGTTGGAGGCCATCACGCCGCCGGCCGCCATCAGGGCCTCGGCCTCGCGTGTGACTTGGGCCTTCAGCTCGCGCCGCTCGAACACCGCCTCGATCACCAGGTCGCAGCCCTGCAGCTGCGCCATGCGGTCCGTGGCCGTGATGCGGTCCAGCAGCGCCGCCTGCTCGGCCACGGTCATGCGGCCCTGGTCCACTCGCTTTTGCGACAGCCGCTCGCTCAGGGCCTTGCCGCGCTGGGCCCGCGCCAGGTCCACATCCACCAGGACGGTGGTGATGCCGCGGCTGGCCTGGGCCCAGGCGATGCCCGCGCCCATCATGCCCGCGCCGATCACGCCCACCTTCTGCGGCTCAAAGCGAGCCACACCGGCTGGCCGTGCGGCGCCGCCCTTGACCGCATTCATGTTGAAGAAGAAGGTGTTGATCATGGCCTGCGCCTGGCCACCGGTCATCAGGCGGGCAAGGTGGCGGCTTTCAATGCGCAGCGCCGTGTCCACGTCCACCAGGCTGCCCTCGACCATGCAGGCGAGGATCGCCTCGGGCGCGGGAAGCAGCCCGCGGGTCTTCTTCTTGAGCGCGGCCGGCGCCACGCTCAGGGCGGCGGCCAGCTGGGGGTGCCGCGCATCGCCTCCCGGGATGCGCCAGCCCTTGGCATCCCAGGGGTGCTGGGCCTGCGGGTGGGTGTCAATCCAGGCCAGCGCCCGTTCGCGAAGGCTGGCCGCGTCCGTGACGAGTTCGTGCACCAGGCCCAGCTCGGCCGCCTGGCGTGGGTTCATCAGCCGGCCTTCGAGCAGGTAGGGCTGCGCTGCCAGGAGCCCGAGGTGGCGGACCATCTTGGTCACGCCGCAGGCACCGGGCAAGAGGCCGAGCTTCACCTCGGGCAGGCCCAGCTGCGTGCGCGCATCGTCCACCGCGATGCGGTGGTGGCCAACCAGCGCCAGCTCCCAGCCGCCGCCCAGGGCGGTGCCGTTGATGCAGCTGACCACCGGAATGCCCAGCGTTTCCAGTGTGCGGAAGTTCTTCTTCACGCGCTCGACCTCCGCGTACACGCGGGGCGCGTCCTGGGGCTGCAGGCGCATCACGGCCCGGAGGTCGGCGCCTGCGAAGAAGGTGGTCTTGGCTGAGGCCAGGACGATGCCGCGCAGCCCCAGCCGGTCGGCCTGCACCCGGGCCACGGCTTCGCTGAGGTCCTCCTGCCACTGCAGGCACATGGTGTTGACCGGTGAGTCCGGCTCGTCGAAAGTGAGCGTGGCGATGCCGTCTTCGGTGCTGTATCGCAGGGTCTTCATGGCGCGGTCCTCAGATGCGTTCCACCACGGTGGCGATGCCCATGCCGCCGCCGACGCACAGCGTTGCGAGTCCGTAGCGCAGCTGCCGGCGGTGCAGCTCGTCGATCAGCGTGCCCAGGATCATGGCGCCCGTGGCCCCCAGGGGATGACCCAGCGCGATGGCGCCGCCGTTGACGTTGACCTTCTCGTGCGGCACCTGCATCTCCTTCATGAAACGCAGCGGCACGGCGGCGAATGCCTCGTTCACCTCGAAGAGGTCGATCTGCCCGACATCCAGCCCCGCCAGCGCCAGCGCCTTGCGCGCCGCCGGCATGGGGCCGGTGAGCATGATGGTGGGGTCGTCGCCGCTGAGTGCAGTGGCCAGAACGCGCGCCCGGGGCTTAAGCCCCAGTTTCTTTCCGGCGGCCTCCGAGCCGACCAGCACCGCGGCGGCGCCGTCGACGATGCCCGAGGAGTTGCCCGCATGGTGCAGGTGCCGGATGCGCTCGACCTGCGGGTAGCGCTGCAGCGCCACGTCGTCAAAGCCCAGCTCGCCCAGCTGTGCGAACGACGGCTTGAGCGCGGCCAGCGCCTCGAGCGTGGTGCCCGGCTTGATGAATTCGTCCTCGGCCAGGATCACCTGGTCGAGTGCGTCGCGCACTGCAACCACCGAGCCCGTGAACCAGCCGGCAGAGCGGGCGCGGTCAGCGCGACGCTGGCTTTCCAGCGCGTAGCGGTCCAGGTCCTCGCGGCTGAAGCCCTCCAGCGTGGCGATCAGGTCTGCGCCGATGCCCTGCGGCACGAACAGCGTGGCGCTGTGGGTTTCGGGGTCCTGCGCCCAGGCGCCGCCGTCGCTGCCCAGAGGCACCCGGCTCATGCATTCCACGCCGCCGGCCACCACCAGGTGTTCCCAACCCGAGCGCACCTTCTGCGCGGCCAGGTTCACCGCCTCCAGGCCCGAGGCGCAAAAGCGGTTGACCTGCACGCCCGAGGCCCGTACGTCCCAGCCGGCCTTGAGCGCTGCGACCTTGGGCAGCACGGCGCCCTGTTCGCCCACGGGCGAGACCACGCCCATCACGATGTCGTCCACCTCGGCGGTGTCCAGGCCGTTGCGCCGCTGCAGTTCGGTCAGCAGCCCGGCCAGCAGGTTGATGGGCTTGACCTCGTGCAGGCTGCCGTCGGCCTTGCCCTTGCCGCGGGGCGTGCGGATGGCGTCAAAGATGAATGCCTCGCTCATGCGTGTGTTCCTCCAGCCCGGCCGGGCTTTCCCGAGCGCGTGGCCGGCCCAGTCTAGGCAGCGGGCGGGCGGCCCATCCATTGGCGTAAACACGCTTGTCCTGGGGGCGGGACCGGGTGTCCCATCGGATTCGTTTCAGCAGCGATGGAGTGTTTCAACGTGATTGCGCGCACCCTGTTCTCCAGCGAGCACGAGCAGTTCCGCAGCGCCTTCCGGCGCTTTCTTGAAAAGCACGTGGCGCCGCACCACGCATCCTGGGAAGCCCAGGGGCATGTGGACCGTGCGGTCTGGCAGCAGGCCGGCCGCGACGGCTTCCTGTGCATGAGCCTGCCCGAGCACCTGGGTGGGGCGGGCGCCGACCGGCTGTGCTCCGTGGTGCAGATGGAGGAGGTGGCCCGGGCCGGCTGGACCGGGCTCGGCTTCGGCCTGCACAGCGAGATCGTGGCGCCTTACCTCGCGCACTATGGCACCCCCGAGCAGCAGGCGCGCTACCTCCCGCGCCTGGCCTCGGGCGAAATGGTGGGTGCCATCGCCATGACCGAGCCGGGTGCGGGCAGCGACCTGCAGGGCATACGCACCACCGCTCGGCCCGAGGGCGGCGGCTACGTGCTGGACGGCAGCAAGATCTTCATCACCAACGGCTGGCATGCCGACCTCGTGATCGTGGTGGCCAAGACCGACCCAGCGCTCGGGGCCAAGGGGATCGGTCTTTTCCTGCTCGAGCGGGGCATGCCGGGCTTCACCCGCGGCCAGCCGCTGGCCAAGGTCGGCATGAAGGCCCAGGACACGGCCGAGCTGTTCTTCGACGGGGTGCGCCTGGACGCCACCCAACTGCTCGGCGGGCCTGCGCAGGCAGGCCGTGGTTTTGCCATGCTCATGGAGCAGCTGCCCTGGGAGCGGCTGCAGATCGCCATCACGGCGGTGGCCGCCTGCGAGGCGGCGCTGGCCTGGACCGCCGAGCACGTGCAGCAGCGCCAGGCCTTCGGCCAGCCGATCGCGCAGTTCCAGAACACGCGCTTCAAGCTGGCCGAGATGCACACCCAGGTGCAGGTGGCGCGCGTGTTCGTGGACCGCTGCACCGAGCTGATGCTCGCGGGCCAGCTCGATGCGGCCACCGCCAGCATGGCCAAGTGCTGGACCACCGACCTGCAGTGCCAGGTGATGGACGAGTGCGTGCAGCTTTTCGGTGGCTACGGCTACATGTGGGAGTACCCGATCGCCCGGGCTTACGCCGATGCCCGGGTGCAGCGCATTTATGGCGGCACCAACGAGATCATGAAGGAAGTGATTGCCCGCAGCATGGGCCTGGGGGGTCGCTGAGGCCGGCGCCTGTCAGCCGTCCCCCAAAAAAGCCGGTTCGGAGCGGGTCCGGAGCGCGTTCAGGGTCGGCTCATGCCGTGCACCTGGCCGCCCCCTCCCGGGAGGAACAGCGTGCCTTCGGGCTGCACGGGCTCCGCGTCCAGCTGCTGCCGGCCTGCCTGCCGGGCCGAGAGCTTGTCGGCCGCCCTGGGCATGAACTTGTGCAGCGCCACGTCCAGCACGGCCATGGCGCCGACCTTGAGGTCGCGCCCGCCTTCTGCGGCGGCCCGCAGGATGAGCTCTGCCACGTCCTCGGGCTCGATCATCGGCGTGGGCAGCCGGGGTTCGCGGTCCATGTAGTTGCAGGCGTGCTGCGGATAGGGCGTGTTCACCGCCGTGGGCTGGATCAGCGTGATGCTCACCGGCGCCTCGTCCACCTCTTCGATTTCCAGCCGCAGCGCATCGGTGAAGCCCTTGACCGCGTGCTTGGACGCCACGTAGTAGCCCTGCAGCGGCAGCGCCGTCTCGGAGACTTCGCTGCCCACGTTGATCAGCGCGCCGCCCTGCTCGCGCAGGAAGGGCAGCGCCGCCAGGCTGCCGTTGACCAGGCCCCAGAAATTCGTATCGAACAGCCGCCGCGCGTCGGCTTCGGCCACCTCGTCGAGCCGGCCGTAGATGCTCACGCCCGCGTTGTTGACCCAGGTGTCGATGCG
>CAYVGD010000028.1:0-15847 GCA_964450095.1 uncultured Polaromonas sp. | reverse complement strand
CGTGACCGGGGGTGTCCAGGAAGGAGATCACGCCACGCGGCGTCTCGACGTGGTATGCGCCGATGTGCTGCGTGATGCCGCCGGCCTCGCCCGCGGCCACCTTGGCACGGCGGATGTAGTCCAGCAGGGAGGTCTTGCCGTGGTCGACGTGGCCCATGACGGTGACCACGGGCGCGCGCGACACCGCCTCGGCGTCCTGGCCCTGCATTTCCTCGTCGGTGAAGGCCTCCGGATCGTCGAGCGCGGCGGTCAGGGCCTTGTGACCCATCTCCTCCACCACGATCATGGCGGTGTCCTGGTCGAGCGACTGGTTGATGGTGGCCATCTGACCCAGCTTCATCAGCTGCTTGATCACCTCGGACGACTTCACGCTCATCTTGTGCGCCAGCTCGGAGACCGTGATGGTCTCGGGCACGTGCACTTCCAGCACCTTGAACTCGGCCGGAGCGGCAAAGCCGGAGTCGCTGCGCGAATCGCGGTCGCCACGGCGACCGCCCTTGGGTGCGGCGCGCCAGTTGCCGCGGCCCGGGATGGGGGCGGCACCGCGGGTCTTGATTTCCTTTTTCTTGCCGGCGTCGTCCTTCCAGGTGGAGGACAGGTTCTCGGAGCGCACTTCCTTGCGGCCGCCGGGAGCGGTGGTCGCAGCGGCCGTGGTGGCGCCAGCCGCGGGCTTGGCGGCACCGGGGGCGGCTGCAGGCTTGTGCAGCGTGCCCTTGACGGGGGCCTTGGGCGGCTCAGGTGGGGCGCTGAGCACGCGGCGCGGCGCGCTGAGCATGGCACGGATGTTGGCGGCTTCAGCCTCGGCCTTGCGGCGGCGCTCTGCCAGGTCGCGGGCGCGCTGCGTCTCGGCCTCGGACTGAGCGTCTGACTGAGCCTTGGCGGCAGCGGCATCGGCCGCGGCCTTGGCGGCTTTCACGGCATCGGCTGCGGCCTGGGCACTGGCGGCCTCATCGGCAGCCTGGTTCTGGGCGGGGGTGCGCTGGGCGGCGGCGACGCTGGCGGCGGCTTCGGCCTGGACGCGCGCTGCCTCGGCGGCACGCGCCTCTGCGGCGCGACGCTCTTCCTCCAGGGCGCGGTCACGCGCTTCCTGCTCTTCGCGGAGACGGCGTTTTTCGGCGAGGTCTTCTTCTTGCCGGCGCAGGAGTTCCGCCTGGCGCTGGGCCTCGGCCTCGCGGCGGGCAAGTTCCTCGGCATCCACGGAAGGCACGGCCGGCTCTGCCGTTTCTTGCGCGCCGCTGCGGCCGTCCTCGGCCACGGCGTCCGCGGCGTCATCGCGCTTGATGAAGGTGCGCTTCTTTCGCACTTCCACTTGGATGGTGCGGGCCTTGCCCGTGGAGTCGGCCTGCTTGATCTCGATGGTCGACTTCTTGACCAGGGTGATCTTCTTGCGCTCGCTCGAGGCGGTGCCGTGGCTGGCCTGCAAAAAGCTCAGCAGCTTGTGCTTGTCAGACTCGGACAGGGGGTCGGTGGCCGACTTCTTGGGAACGCCCGCGCTGCTGAGCTGCTCGAGCAGCAGGGTCGTGGGCTTGTTGAGTTCGGCTGCAAATTCAGCGACGGTGGTGTTGGTGGACATAGTGATTTTTCCCGGCCTCCATGATCATTGCGCTTCAGGGGCGGACTCATCGGTGAACCAATGGGCACGCGCTGTCATGATCAAGGCCTTGGCGTCCTCGGGGGACTGGCCGGTGATCTCGGTGAGTTCGTCCACGGCCAGGTCGGCCAGGTCGTCGCGGGTGTGCACACCCGCCTCGGTCAGCTTGGCCACCATGTCGGGGGTCAGGCCTTCGATGTCGCGCAGGTTCTGCGACACCTCTTCCACGTTTTCCTCGCGGGCGATTTCCATCGTCAGCAAGGCGTCCTTGGCACGGTTGCGCAGTTCGTTGACGGTGTCTTCGTCAAAGGACTCGATCTCCAGCATTTCCTGCAGCGGCACGTAGGCCACTTCTTCGAGGCTGGTGAAGCCTTCGGCAATGAGGATGTCGGCGATCTCTTCGTCCACATCGAGCTTTTCCATGAACAGGCGGCGGGCCGACTCGGTCTCCGTGGCCTGCTTCTGGGCGGACTCGTTGGCGTCCATGATGTTGATGCGCCAGCCGGTCAGCTCGGAGGCCAGGCGCACGTTCTGGCCGCCACGGCCGATGGCAATGGCCAGGTTCTCTTCGTCGACAACCACATCCATGGCGTGCTTTTCCTCGTCCACGACGATGGACTGCACGTTGGCCGGCGCGAGCGCACCGATCACGAACTGGGCAGGATCCTCGCTCCAGAGCACGATGTCCACGCGCTCGCCGGCCAGCTCATTGGTGACCCCATTCACGCGCGTGCCGCGCACACCGACGCAGGTGCCGATGGGGTCCACACGCTTGTCGTGCGAGAGCACGGCGATCTTGGCGCGTGAGCCCGGGTCGCGGGCGCAGCTCTTGATCTCCAGCAGACCCTGCTCGATCTCGGGCACTTCCTGGCGGAACAGCTCGATCATGAATTCGGGCGCCGAGCGCGACAGGATGATGGGTGCGCCGCGCAGCGTGGCGTCCACTTCCATGATCATGGCGCGCACGCGGTCGCCGGTGCGCAGGTTTTCCTTGGGGATCATGTCGCTGCGGCGCAGGCGACCTTCCACGCGGCCTGACTCGACGATGATGTCGCCCTTGTCCATGCGCTTGACGGTGCCCACGAAGATCTTTTCGCCGCGCGACATGAAGTCGTTGAGCAGCATCTCGCGCTCGGCGTCGCGGATCTTTTGCAGGATCACCTGCTTGGCGGCCTGCGCGCCGATGCGGCCGATCGGCATGCTCTCGACGGGCTTTTCGATGAAGTCGCCTTCCTCGATGTCAGAGAGTTCCTCGCGCGCATCGCTCACGAGCTCCTCGCCCTCGGGGTTCTGCAGGCCCGCCTCGTCGGGCACGACGAGCCAGCGGCGGAAAGTCTCGTATTCGCCGCTGTCGCGGTCGATGGAGACGCGGATGTCCGTGCCCTCGGGGTAGACCTTCTTGGTGGCCGAAGCCAGCGCCAATTCGACGGCGCCAAACACCACATCGCGCTCGACGTTCTTCTCACGCGAGATCGCATCCACCAGCATCAACAGTTCGCGATTCATTTCACAAGCCTGCCTTTCCTCTTATCCTTGATTCTGTTCATTCTTGGCCGCAGCCTTGGGCCTGCGCCCCTTGAAATCCACCACCGGCGCCAGCCGTGCCTGCGCGATTTCGTCGAGCGCAAAGCCCAACGCCTGCAGGGGCGCAGGCGCCTTCTTCTTGCTCACCTTCTGGCCGGGCTTGGGCTCCGGCTCATCGGACCAGAGCAGTTGCCAGCCCGCATCGGCACGCTCCAGGCGGCCGCGGAACTTCTTGCGGTTGGCGGCCACACCGGTGCCTGAAGCAGCTGCGCCGATGGGCGCCTTGAGCGTGAGATCAACCAGTTCGCCTTCGAAGCGCTCGAAATCTTTCTCAGTGCGCAGCGGCCGGTCAATGCCAGGGGAGCTGATTTCCAGGCGGGCGTAGTCCACGCCCTCGACTTCCAGCACGAACTGGAGCTGGCGCGTGACCTTTTCGCAGTCCTCGGCGGTGATGAACTGTTCGGCGCCCGGCGTCCAGGGCAGATCGATGGTGACACGCAGCAGCCCGCCGCCCGTGCGCTCGACGTCCACCAGTTCGTAACCCAGACCGCTGACGGTCTGCTCAATCGTGTCTTGAAGTGCCATGAGGCCCTGATCTGCCCGTTCCATCCGTGGCCGCACCCAGCGGCGCGGCTGGCCGGGCAGGCGCTGACGCAGACCCGGCGAAAAATCGAACGACCAAAAAAAATGGGCCGGTGAAAACCCGCCCATTTGGTCGTGAAGCGTGGATTGTAACCTGCCTGGGCCGCCCAAAACAAGGCCTCGGACCGGTTTCCGTCGGGAAGCCGCTCCTTCGCAGGGGCTGGCAGGCCCGGCTCAGCTCGAGCGAGTTCAGGCGTGCGCGATCAGCTGCCGCGTGTACGCCTGGCCCGGCGAGCCGAGCACCTGCTCAACCGTGCCCGATTCGAGCACGCGGCCGTCCTTCATGACCAGCACATCGTGCGCCATGGCACGGATCACGTCCACATCGTGGGTGATCAGCAGGTAGCTCAGTCCGCGCTCGCGTTGCAGGCGCTGCAGCAGCGCCAGCACCTGTTGCTGCACCGTCACATCCAGGGCACTGGTCGGCTCGTCCAGCACCAGCAGCTGTGGCTGCACCACCAGGGCACGGGCAATCGCGATGCGCTGACGCTGTCCCCCGGAGAACTCATGCGGATAGCGCGCCATAAGACCCGGGAACTGCGCCTCATCCAGCCCGACCACCGCCAGCGCCTGGAGCACCTTCTGGCGCCGGGCCACGGACGACAGCCCGGGCTGGTGCACCCTCAGGCCCTCGCCCACGATTTCCTCCAGCGTGAGCCGGGGTGAAAGCGATGAGTACGGATCCTGAAAGACCACCTGCACCTGCCGGCGCAGCGGCTTGTCGCCCGCCAGACGGCCGCTCCAGCGTGAGCCGCCCAGCGAGAGTTCACCCGCGCTGGGGTGCAAACCCAGCAATGCGAGCGCGAGCGAGGACTTGCCCGAGCCCGACTCGCCGATCACGCCCAGCGTGCGGCCCTGGGCGACCTCGAAGTCTGCCCCCTGGACCGCCACGAATTCACCGGCCTTGAACCAGCCGCGCAGACCCGGCCGGGGCACGCGGTAGCTGACCTGCAACTGGCGCGCCTTGGCCCAAGCCGGGCCAGGGGCCGACTCGACCACGTCGCGCGCCGGCCGGCTGGCCATGAGTTTGCGGGTGTAGGGATGCTGCGGCTGGCCGAACACCTGCGCGACGCTGCCCTGCTCCACCAGGTGGCCGCGCTCCATCACCGCCACCCGGTCGGCGAAGCGGCGCACGAGGTTCAGGTCGTGCGTGATGAGCAGCACCGACATGCCACGGCGCCGCTGCAGGTCGGCCAGCAGCTCGAGCATCTGGGCCCGCAGGCTCACGTCGAGCGCGGTGGTGGGCTCGTCGGCAAGAAGCAGCCGCGGCTCGCAGGCCAGCGCCATGGCGATCATGGCTCGCTGACGCTGGCCGCCGGACAGCTGGTGGGGATAGGCCCGCGCCCTGCGGGCCGGCTCCGGGATGCCGGTTTCGGCCAGGGCCTGCACGGCCGCGTCCCAGGCCGAGCGCTTGTCCAGGGCGCGCTTGATCTGCAACACCTCGGCGATTTGTTCACCCACCGAAAAAAGCGGGTTGAGCGCGGTCATGGGCTCCTGGAAGATCATGGCGATCTCCTCGCCCCGCAGCGCACGAAGCTCGCGCTCCGAAAGGCCCAGCAGGTTGCGTGCCTGGCCGTCTGCGCCGGCGAAGTGCGCCTGCCCGCTCACCTGCGCCTGTGGCACCAGGCCCAGCAGGCTGAGCGCAGTCACCGTCTTGCCTGAGCCGGACTCACCCACCAGCGCAAGCTTTTCGCCGGGGGCCAGGTCCAGGTCGATGGCATGCACCACCTCCTGGCCGCCGAAGGCCACCGAAAGCTTACGCAGGCTGAGCAGGGGCATGGCGCTCATCGCTCGGCCTTTCTCGGGTCGAGCGCATCACGCAGCGCATCGCCCATGAAAGTGAGCAAAAGCAGCGTGGTCACCAACACGCCGAAGGTGGACAGCGAAATCCACCAGGCATCGATGCTGTTTTTGCCCTGCGAAAGCAATTCACCCAGGGAGGGCGTGCCGGGCGGCACCCCCAGGCCCAGGAAATCGAGCGAGGTGAGCGCAAGAATGGCCGCGCTCATGCGGAACGGCAGGAACGTGACCACCGGCGTCATGCTGTTGGGAAGCACATGGCGCGTGATGATCTGCCAGTGCGACAGCCCCATCGCACGGGCGGCGCGCACATAGTCCATCTGCCGGTTTCGCAGGAACTCGGCGCGCACATAGTCCGACAGGCCCAGCCAGCCGAAAAGGCTCAGCAGGATCAAAAGCAGCGAAATGCTGGGCGCGAACACCGCGCTGAAGATGATGAGCAGGTACAGCTCGGGCATGGAACCCCAGATTTCCATGAAGCGCTGGAAAGCCAGGTCCGTCTTGCCGCCGAAGTAGCCCTGGATCGCCCCAGTCAGGATGCCCAGCAGCACGCCGGAGGCCGTCAGGGCAAACGCAAACAGCACGCTGACCCGAAAGCCGTAGATCAACTGGGCCAGCAGGTCGCGGCCCCGGTCATCGGTGCCCAGCAGGTTGTCCCGGGTGGGCCGCGACGGGTTGGGCTCCCGGGCGAAGTAATTGATCGTCTTGGGCCCGTAGGGATTGGGGGCGAACAGGGCCCAGTTACCGCCTTCGGAAAGGCGCTGCCGGATGAAGGGGTCGTGGAAGTCGGTGGCGGTGTCGAAGTCGCCGCCGAAGGTCTTTTCAGGGTAGGTCTGGACCAGGGGGAAATAGAGCTGTCCCTGGTAGCGCACCACCAGCGGCTGGTCGTTGGACACCAGCTCGGCCATGAGGCTCAGGAGCACCAGCACGGCAAAGAGCACCAGGCTCCACAGGCCCAGGCGGTTGCGTCTGAAGCGCTGCCAGGCGCGGCGGCCCGGCCCGGCGGAGGGGGCGTCAGTCAAAGCGTACACGCGGGTCCACCCAGACATAGCAAAGATCGCTCACCAGCTTGGTCACCAGCCCGATGAGCGTGAACAGATAGAGCGTACCCAGCACCACCGGGTAGTCGCGGCGAATCACGCTTTCATAGCTGAGCAGGCCCAGCCCGTCGAGCGAGAAAAGCGTCTCGATCAGCAGCGATCCGGTGAAGAACGCGCCGATGAAGGCCGCCGGAAAACCGGTGACGATGGGAATGAGCGCATTGCGGAACACGTGCTTGTAGAGCACCTGCCGCTCGCTCAGGCCCTTGGCCCGGGCAGTGATGACGTACTGCTTGCGGATCTCCTCCAGGAACGCATTCTTCGTGAGCATGGCCGTCACGGCGAAACTCCCCAGCACCATGGCGGTCACGGGCAGGCAGATGTGCCAAAGGTAATCGACGGTGCGCGCACCCCAGGAAAGCTCTTCCCAGTTGCTGGAGGTCAGCCCCCGCAGCGGGAACCACTGCAGTTGCCCACCGAAGACCACCAGCAGCACCACGCCCAGCACGAAGCCGGGAATGGCGTAGCCCACCAGCACCAGCAGGGTGGTGACGAAGTCAAAGCGCGAACCTGCACGCACGGCCTTGGCCACACCCAGCGGCACCGCCACCAGATAGCTGATGAAGAAGGTCCACAGGCCCAGGCTCACCGAGACGGGCAACTTCTCGACGATGAGGTCCGAGACCTTCTTGTTCTGAAAGAAGCTGGTGCCCAGGTCGAAGCGGGCGAACTGACCCAGCATCTGCAGAAAACGCTCGTGGGCGGGCTTGTCGAAACCGTACAGCGCCTTGATCTGCTCGAGCCTGCGCGGATCCACGCCCTGGCTGCCCCGGTACGACAGGCCTCCGCTTTCGGCCCCGCCGCCCGCCCCGGCCTTGGCCTCGGCCAGATACTGCTCAACCGGTCCTCCCGGCACGAACTGCACCACAGCAAAGGTGATCAGCAGCACGCCCACCAGCGTGGGCAGCATCAGCAACAGGCGCTTGAGGATGTAGACCCACATCAGCGGCTCCACCAGGTAAAGAGTGCCCAGCCCTCGCCCGTGACGTAGGGGGGCATGGTTTCCGGACGCGCCAGACGCCGCTGGTTGAAGGCCATGCGGTGCGTGGGCGCCGACCACTGCGGAATCAGGTAGTGACTGTGCGCGATCACCCGCTCCAGCGCGCGGCAGGCCGGCAGCATCTGTTCGCGCGTCTTGGCCGACACCATGCGCGCGATCAGGTCGTCCACCACCGGGCTCTTGACACCCGCCAGGTTGCCCGAATCCTCGGTGTCGGCCGCGCGGCTTCCAAACAGGTCGGCGTATTCCTGCCCGGGACTGTGCGTGCCGCCGTAGGCGATGCTGGTGATGTCGAACTCAAAACGCTGGAGCCGCTGCTGGTAAAGCGCAAAGTCCACCGCACGGTAGTTCAGCCGGATGCCAAGCTTTTCCAGGTTGCGCGCCCAGGGCGTGACCACGCGCGCGCCGGCCTCATTGCTGTCAAGGTACTCGATGACGAAAGGCTGTCCCTGCGCGTTGCGCAGCACGCCGTCCTGGATGGTCCAGCCCGCATCCGCAAGCAGGTCGCGCGCGCGGCGCAGGTTGCCACGCAGGCTGCTGTCGCCGTCGGTTCGGGGCGGCTGGAACATGGGGCCGAACGCTGCCTCGGGCGCCTGGCCGCGCCAGGGTGCGAGCAGCGCAAGTTCGGAGGCAGAGGGCTCGCCCGAGGCCTGGCAATCGGTGTTGCCAAAGAGCCCGGCCACGCGCTGGTAGGCGCCATAGAACAGTTGCCGGTTCATCCACTCGTAGTCCAGCGCGAGGCCCAGGGCCTCGCGCACACGGACGTCCTTGAACCGATCCCGGCGCACATTGACAACATAACTCTGAAAACCCGAGGGCAGCCTGTGGCGGAACTCCCCCTTGACCAGTTCGCCGCTGTCAAAGCGCTTGCCCGTGACGCGGCGGGCCCAGTCGCCGGCGGAGAAAAAGCGCATCAAATCAAACTCGCCGGCCTTGAGCGCCTCCAGGCGGGCGGTGTTGTCCTTGTAGATCTTGACGGTGATGCGGTCGAAGTTGGCCATGCCGCGGCGCACGTTCAGGTCGCGCGCCCAGTAGTCGGGGTCACGCACGTAAGTGATGTCCTTGCCAAAGCGCACCGGCCCGATGCGGTAGGGGCCGCTGCCAATGGGTGTGTCCATCACCACCCGGTCAAAGCGCTTGGGCTGCCCGCCTTCCATGCCCCAGGCGCGGCTGAACACCGGAAGTCCCCCCACAGTCAGAGGAAGCTCGCGGTTGGGCTTCCTGAAGCTGTAGCGCACGGTGCGCTCGCCGAGCACTTCCACGCCCGCGACATCCTCCAGGAGTGTCTTGAAGGCAGGCGACGTGTAAGGGCCCATGAGCGTGTCGAAGCTGTGCTTGACGTCAGCGGCCAGCACCGGGTCGCCGTTGTGAAACCGCGCCTCGGGCCGGAGCATGAAGGTGGCGCTCAGCCCGTCGCCGGCCACGCTCACGTCCTGCGCCAGCAAACCGTAGCCGGAACCGGTTTCATCCAATGCGCCGGCCAGCAGCGTGTCGAACATCAAGTCAGCCAGGTAGGACGGCGCGCTGCCCTTGATGGTGAACGGGTTGAACTTGTCGAAGGTCGATGCACGGGTGTTGCTGACCAGGCGAAGCTCGCCGCCCTTGGGCGCTGCCGGGTTCACGTAGGCGAAGTGCCCAAACCCCGTGGGGTACTTCAACTGGCCCCAGAGCGCATAGCCATGCGCGGCCCACGCAGAAGGCGCCGCCAACGCCGAGGCCAGGGCCAGCAAGCAGGCGACCCAGGGGCAAAGCGGGGAACGGACAGGCAGGGGCCTCATGAGACAATTCTGCACGAAAGCGTCAGGCTGACGCAGGCGCAGGGAGACCTGCAAGCCACTTCCAAAGGATCAATAAGAATGGGTTTTCTCCAAGGCAAGAAGCTGCTCATCACGGGCGTGCTGTCCAACCGTTCCATCGCCTACGGCATCGCCAAGGCATGCCACGCCCAGGGCGCCGAATTGGCCTTCAGCTACGTGGGCGAGCGTTTCAGGGACCGCATCACCGAGTACGCCGCCGATTTCGGATCGAGTCTGGTGTTTGACTGCGACGTGGGCAGCGACGAGCAGATCGAGCGGCTGTTCCAGGACCTGTCGGCCCACTGGCCGCAATTCGATGGTTTTGTGCACGCCATCGGGTACGCGCCACGCGAGGCCATCGCGGGCGATTTCCTCGACGGCCTCTCGCGCGAAGCCTTCAAGATTGCGCACGACATCAGCGCCTACAGTTTCCCGGCCATGGCCAAGGCCGCCAAGCCCATGCTGCGCGAGAAGTCGGCCCTGCTCACCCTCTCCTACCTGGGCGCGATCCGCACCGTGCCCAACTACAACACCATGGGCCTGGCCAAGGCGAGCCTGGAAGCGTCCGTGCGCTACCTGGCCGAATCGCTGGGACCCAAGGGCGTGCGCGTGAACGGCATCAGCGCCGGCCCCATCAAGACGCTGGCGGCCAGTGGCATCAAGGGCTTCGGCAAGATCCTGAACGTTGTGGCCGAGACCTCACCCATCCGCCGCAACGTGACCGTCGACGATGTGGGCAACGTGGCCGCTTTCCTGCTGAGCGACCTGGCCGGCGGCGTCACGGCCGAGATCACCTATGTGGACGGCGGCTTCAGCCAGGTGGTTGGCGGCATCGCGGAGCCGTCTGAAGGCTGATCAGGGCAGTCCGCTTGCGTCAGGCATTAAGGCCAGAAACTCATTCGCCCCACTTATCCAAATAGAGGCTGTAACCCTTCCGCCAAGATTCGCCTCCAAAATTACCGGCACTTTCATGCACCAGTGCCAAGTCCCAGGTGCCGCAGCGAAGACCGCGCTTCTCGGCCTCGCGGCAGAAATCCATGTCGTAAAAGTGGAAATTAAAGCGTTCATCAAAGCTCAAAGCATGGTCAATGAGCACTTCGCTGCTCGCGGCCATCAACAGGCCGTCGAGGAGTTTGACTTCCTGTCGTGATGGCCCGAAAACGGAAAGGTTACGCGGAGGAAATCCAGTTCCGTGCCCGACCACCCCACTGAGGTTGCAGCGATCGTCCCAGGTGAAACGGTCGTCGATGAAGGCCCAGCCTGGCTGACGTGGGAGGCGGCGACGGTTACCTGCCAGGCCAACCACATCGAAATGCGTGAGGGCTTCGCGCAGGCGCTGCGGCCAGAAGTGGTCCAGCAGCAAAAGGTCATCGTGTGCAAACACCAGGATGGCTGGGGACTGACGGGCCTCGGTGATGGCCTGGTTGTAGACCGCCGGCAGGCCCGTCCGGTTCTCGGGAAACAGGCGCAACTCGACCTCATCATCTACCAGGTGGGTCAGAGATCGGCCCGTCGCTGCAGAGGCCATGAAGGCCTGGGTGCTCAAGCGGGTAGCAGTTACCAGTCGGATCTTCATCGACCCCCCTGAAGATGACTTGTGCAGGCCGCACCAACCCGGTGTGAAGACCCTCGCATGATCAGGCCGGCTTGACGCAATCAGCGTAGTAGCGCACCTTGCCTGCGGCGTCCTCTTCCTCGATGAGACCGTGGATGTCTGTCTCGAAGCCCGGGCACTTTTCGTTGAACTCGCGCGCGAACTTGAGGTAATCGACGATCTTCCTGTTGAACACCTCGCCGGGAATCAGCAGCGGAATGCCCGGGGGGTACGGCGTCACAAGGCCGACGGTCACGCGGCCCTCCAGCTCGTCGATCTCCACGCGCTCGGTCTTGCGGTGCGCAATGTGCGCGTACGCGTCGGTCGGCGTCATGGCGGGGGCCAGGTCGCTCAGGTAGACCTCGGTGGTCAGGCGCGCGATGTCGTACTTGGCGTAGAGCTCGTGCACGTGCTGGCACAGGTCGGCCAGCCCCATGCGCTCGTAGCGCGGGTACTTCTGGCAGAACTCGGGCAGGATGCGCCACATGGGCTGGTTCTTGGCGTAGTCGTCCTTGAACTGCTGCAGCGCCGTCAACAGCGTGTTCCAGCGGCCTTTGGTGATGCCGATGGTGAACATGATGAAGAAGCTGTAAAGCCCGGTTTTCTCGACGATCACGCCATGCTCGGCCAGGAACTTGGTGACGATGCTGGCCGGGATGCCGGTCTTCTCGAACTTGCCGTCCAGGTTCAGGCCCGGGGTCACGATGGTCGACTTGATAGGGTCGAGCATGTTGAAGCCCGAGGCGATCTGGCCGAATCCGTGCCAGTGGCCGTCGCCCTCGGGTGAGTCCTCGCCGCGCAGGATCCAGTTGTCCGCGCGGCCGATGCCGTCTTCGGCCAGTTGGTCCGGGCCCCACACCTTGAACCACCAGTCGTCGCCGTACTCACTGTCGACCTTGCGCATGGCTCGCCGGAAATCGAGCGCCTCGGCGATGCTTTCCTCCACCAGGGCCGTGCCGCCGGGAGGCTCCATCATGGCCGCTGCCACGTCGCAGCTGGCGATGATGCTGTACTGCGGCGAGGTGGAGGTGTGCATCAGGAAGGCCTCGTTGAAGAGGTGCCTGTCGAGCTTGACGTTCTGCGAGTCCTGCACCAGCACGTGGCTGGCCTGGCTGATGCCCGCCAGCAGCTTGTGGATGGACTGCGTGGCGTACACCACGGTCTCCTTGGGCCGCGGCCGGTTCTTGCCCATGGCATGGTAGGAGCCATAGAACGGGTGAAAGGCTGCATGCGGCAGCCAGGCCTCATCGAAGTGCAGGTTGTCGATGTACCCATCGAGCATGCCTTTGATGGTCTCGGTGTTGTAGAGCACGCCGTCGTAGGTGGACTGCGTGAGCGTGAGCACCCGAGGCTTGACGCTGGCGGGGTCCACGCCCTGCAGCAGAGGGTTTGCGCGGATCTTGGCCTCGATCGCCTCGCGCGAGAACTCGCTCTGCGGAATCGGCCCGATGATGCCGAAGTGGTTGCGCGTGGGCTTGAGGAACACCGGGATCGCACCCGTCATGATGATGGAGTGCAGGATGGACTTGTGGCAGTTGCGGTCCACCACCACCACGTCACCCGGCGCCACCGTGTGGTGCCACACCATCTTGTTCGAAGTGCTCGTGCCGTTGGTCACGAAAAAGCAATGGTCGGCATTGAAGATGCGTGCCGCATTGCGCTCGCTGGCCGCCACCGGACCGGTGTGGTCCAGCAGCTGGCCCAGCTCTTCCACCGCATTGCACACGTCGGCTCGCAGCATGTTCTCGCCGAAAAACTGGTGGTACATCTGCCCCACCGGACTTTTCAGGAACGCCACGCCACCCGAATGGCCAGGGCAGTGCCACGAGTAGGAGCCGTTTTCGGCGTAGTCGAGCAAGGCCCGGAAGAACGGCGGCTGGATGCCCTCCAGGTAGCTGCGCGCCTCCCGGATGATGTGACGCGCCATGAACTCGGGCGTGTCCTCGTACATGTGGATGAAACCGTGCAACTCGCGCAGCACATCGTTGGGCAGGTGCTGGCTGGTCTTGGTCTCGCCGTAGATGTAGATGGGCACCTCGGTGTTCTTGCGGCGCACCTCGCTGATGAAGGCGCGCAGGTTCAGCACCGCCGGGTCCAGGTCGGGGCCGGGTGTGAACTCCTCGTCATCGATCGACAAAATGAACGCACTGGCCCGGCTTTGCTGCTGCGCAAACTGCGACAGGTCGCCATAGCTGGTGACGCCCAGCACCTCGAAGCCCTCGGTCTCTATGGCCTGCGCCAGCGCGCGAATGCCCAGGCCCGAGGTGTTCTCGGAGCGGAAGTCTTCGTCGATGATGACGATGGGAAAGCGAAATTTCATGTCAATGGCAGGTGCAGCCCGCCCCGGTTGCGCGCGAAAGCAGCGAGTGTAAGGTCAAGGTTCCGACTCGCCTGCAGCGAGAGCGGCCTTTCCAGATAATGATGTTTTCCCTCTGCTGAACTGTGACAAGCGCATGACCGTGCTCAACGTGCTGGGAACGCCGCTGGTTCCCTGCTCTTACGACCCCCTCACTGGCTATTTCCGCGACGGCTGCTGCCGCACCGACGAAAGCGACACGGGCTCACACCTGATCTGTGCCCGGGTGACCGCTGAATTCCTGGAGTTCTCCCGCCACCTGGGCAACGACCTGGTGACGCCCCGGCCCGAATGGCGCTTTTCGGGGCTCAAGCCGGGCGACCGCTGGTGCCTGTGCGCCGCGCGCTGGCGCCAGGCGCTGCTGGCCGGTGTCGCACCGCCCGTGGTGCTCGAATGCACGCATCAGCGCGCGCTCGAGTACGTGAGCCTGGAAGACCTGCAGCGCCACGAATACCACCGAACGCGCCCAGCCGACGGCCCGCTGGACCGCTGACCCGGCTGCGCCCGCTCAGATTCACTATGCCGTGCGCTGCTGTGCCCTGGAGGCACTGCGGGCATGCGCTACAATCGCTGGCTTTCGCGGAGAGGTGGATGAGCGGTTTAAGTCGCACGCCTGGAAAGCGTGTGTGGGGTAAAACTCACCGCGGGTTCGAATCCCGCCCTCTCCGCCACATCACAGAAGTGTTGTCAGAGTAATACTCAGCAATAACGCTTCGCACTGAAGCCCCAGCTCGCTGGGGCTTTTTTGTTTTACGCTGTTCACTCGTGTTAGGCCGAATCCGGACTTCATGGGGGTAGCAGCTGGGGGTATTGCCCCGCGTCCTGGGGGTATCGGAGGCCTTCAGGGAAGGTGCCCATGCCGTCGCTCTCCGACGTCCAACTCCGCAAGCTCAAGCCGCGCGACAAGCCCTACAAGGTCGCCGACGGCGAGGGCCTCTTCGTCTACGTCTCCACCACGGGCGCCAAGAGCTGGCGCTTCAAGTACCGCGTCGACGGCAAGGAAAAGGTCCTGACCTTCGGGCTCTACCCTGACGTCACCTTGGCCTCGGCCCGCCGGAAGTGCCGTGACGCCCGCCAGGCCCTGGCCGAGGACCTGGACCCGGGCGCTGAGCGAAAGCGCCTCAAGCAGGAACGCCGGGCTGAGCTGGCCACCACCTTTGAGCACATTGCCCGGACCTGGTGGGAACACTGGCGGCACAACCGCAGCGACGACCACGTCAGCTCGACCTTGAGGCGGCTGGAGGCCGACGTCTTCCCCCTCCTGGGCCACCGGCCCATCGCGGCCATCACCACGCCGGAGGTCGCTCGAACCATCGAACACATCGGCTCGCGCGGCGTCCACGACCTGGCCGCGCGGCTCCTGCAGACCGTGCGGGCTGTGTTCAAGTTCGCGGCCATCCGCGGGATCGTCACCGCCAACCCAGCGTCCGACCTCCGCCCCAGCGACATCCTGCCGCGGCGGGTCAAGGCCAACTATGCCCGCGTGGACGCTAAGGAACTGTCTGCGCTTCTGCGGGCCATCGAGGCCTACGACTCCACCGTCACCCGCCTGGCCACCAAGCTCCTGGCCCTAACCTTCGTGCGAACTGGCGAACTCATCGCCGCCAAGTGGGACGAATTCGACCTGGAGGCCGCGCGATGGGATGTACCCGCTGGGCGCATGAAGATGAAGGTGCCCCACATCGTGCCGCTGTCCCGCCAGGCCGTCACGCTCCTGCGCACGCTGTACACCCTTACCGGCAAGGGCGAGTACTTGTTCCCCAACAAGCGGAGCCCCGGCGAGCACATGAGCAACAACACCATCCTGGGCGCGCTCAAGCGCATGGGCTACCAGGGCCGTATGACCGGTCACGGCTTTCGCGGGGTGGCCTCGACCCTGCTTCACGAAATGGGGTTTGCCCACAAGCACATCGAACTCCAACTCGCGCACCAGGAGCGCGACGCGGTCAGCGCTGCCTACAACTACGCCACCCACCTGCCCGAGCGCGCCGCCATGATGCAGCGCTGGGCGGACCATCTGGACGCCTGCCTGGAAAGCAGCGCGTTGGCCCCCAAGACGAAGAAGGAGCTCGTCAACGATGCCACGCCCACCACAGCCCAAGACCCGTCGCGCCTCATTACAGGTTCGCTGGAGGGAGTTGCCGCAAGCGCTTGAAGTCGAGCTGCAACCGCTGCTCTGGGACCACGCTTGCGTGACAGTTAACTTGGGCGAAGATCAGAACCTGGTCCCACTCCTTCGCCCTGAAGTTTTACTTTGGCTTTCAGCGCCAGCAGGCGCCGCGGCCCAGCACGGGCCATCCTCTCGGAGAAGAGCCACCCCAGGAGGTGGTGTCGAGATGGCCAGCCCGGCGTTGGTGGAATTTGAAAAGGCCTACAGCTTCTACCTTGAGACACGGGAACGCGTCGACCTCTTGCCCAGCCCTAGAGAAGTGGCTCACGCCTGT
>CAYVGD010000027.1:0-15857 GCA_964450095.1 uncultured Polaromonas sp. | reverse complement strand
AGCAGCCCACACAGGAAGGCGCCCACGATGCCCACCACGATGTTCACCAAGATGCCTTGGCTCGCATCCGTGCGCATGACCAGGCTGGCCAGCCAGCCCACGATGCCCCCGACGATCAGCCAGATGATGAAGTTCATGATGTGCTCCTTGCCTGAATCGGCGTTGCGCCGTGCGGTTCCTGCCCGGGCGTGCTGCCCGGGCCCGGAGCCGACCGGTTGCGGCCATGCTCCGCACGCTCCTGGGCGGCAGGGGTCGTCCATGCACCGCGCAGACCGTGCGCCGGCCGGCCGCCCCCCTGTGGTCCGGCGCTGACGCCCACCACGCCAGGTGTCTGGCTGGCCCATGGGCCCGTGGCCCCTTGCCCGCCGGCCACCGCTTTCGCACCGCCAAGCGCATGCGGCCTGCGACTACAGGCAGCGCAGGTCCAAGCCGGCCCTGCGGATCCGGCCGCTCCTTGAACGATCGCCGTTCGCAACCGGCTGGGGGCTGGGCGCACAGGTCCCCCAGCCCAGCGGTCGCAGCACGCCCGGGGTTCCTGATGCGCGGAGCCCTGGAAGGCGCAGGCCCCGCCCGGCCCTGCGTCCTGCGGTACCCGCCGCATGCCATGCCCCTGCTGGACAGGGCGTTGCGAACCCCATCGGGCTCTCGCGCCCTCTCATTCATCCGTACGAAAGGACCCTTCATGGCATCAGCTTTTTCAGCACCACGAGCCACCGCCACCGCCTGCATGCTTGCGCTGTCCCTGGCGGCCGGCAGCGCCTGGGCGCAATCCAGCACCGGGGCCAGCGGCGGCGCCTCTGGAGCGGGCATTGCCCCATCCGGCAGCGCCCAGACCAGCAACAGCGCGCAGGGTCAGGGCCAGGGCACCCAGGGGGACACCGCCCTGGCCACCGCCGACCGCAACTTCATCATGCGGGCGGCGGCTTCCGGGCTGTTCGAGGTCGAGGCCGCGCGCCTGGCCGCCGACCGGGCGCAAGACGAGTCGGTCAAGCGCTACGCCGCCATGCTGGTGGAGCACCACAGCGCGGCCAACCAGGAGCTCATGGCTCTGGCGCAGTCCAAGGGCTTGAGCCCGCCCGCCCGGCTTCCGGGCGGCAAGCGCCGCGAACTCGACAAACTGCAGCGAACCGATGACGCACGGTTCGATGCCGAGTTCGTGCGCCAGATCGGCGTGAAGGAACACCGCCAGGACGTGCGTCTGTTCAGCGAAGCCAGTCGCAACGCAAAGGACCCCGAGCTCAAGGCCTGGGCCGCCAAGATGCTGCCCACCCTTGAAAAGCACCTGAGCCAGGCGCAGTCGCTCCAGCCGGCCACCCGGCCGGGCTCTGGCGGCCCAGGCGGTGCGGGCGGTGCCACTTCCACACCGAAGGGGTCCTGATCATGAAGCCCGCTTTGCATGCGGCGTTTGAGCCTGGCTGGCGCTGGGCTGCCCCGACGGCCCTGGTGCTGTGCGGTTTGCTCGCCGGCTGCGGCGACCAGACCCGCGGCAGTTCCACCCCCGCCGCGATGGAGTCTCCCAACAGCCGGGGCCAGGACAGCACCCTGGGCACCACCACCGCCACGCCGGCCGCGGCAGACACCCCCGCAGGCGGCAGTGCCGGCCACCGCGGCATCTCCCCTGTGCCCGATGCCTCCTCCGGCGGCCCTGCAGGCGGCTCGGGCAGCGCGCCAGGTGCGGTGGGCGCAGCCCCCAGCCGGCCTGCTCCGGAGGCGACGTCCACGCCCGAGCCGGGCAGCGGTGCCCCCACCGGGGGCTTCACCGCCCGGCCGGGCCTTCCGGCCGAAGCGACGGGCCGCATGGGCTCGCAGGGCTCGACCAACAGCACCCCCTCCAGCAGCACCGGCAATGCCAGCCGCTGAGCGCGACAGCACAACAAGCGTGCCCGCCAGGGGCTTGGGCCTTTGGCCTACAGATGCGAACGCATGCAACCCACGGTGCGCTGTCGCGCAGATTTTTTACAGTGGTTTTTTCTTCAACAAGGGAACTCTCACATGACCAAGCTCACACGCACTTCCCCCAGCCTGTCATCCCTGGGCGTCCTGGCGCTGTCCCTGAGCGCAGCGCTGGCGCTGAGCGCTTGCAACCGCGATGGCAGCGGATCCGGCAGCGGTGCGGGTGGCACGTCGGGCAGCACCACCACCACCAGCCCGTCCACCCCGTCGACTCCGCCCAGCACACCGAGCACGCCGCCCACCAGCGGCAGCGACAGCACCAGTTCCGGCGGCAGCAGCTCGGGCTCCATGGGCGGGTCCTCGGGCGGCTCCACCGGTGGCTCCAGCAGCACGACCCCTGGCGGCAGCACGGGCTCGGGCGGCACCACCAGCGGCTCCAGCGGCACGGGGGCGGGCGGCTCGTCGGGCTCGACCTCGGGGTCAGGCAGTTCCACCACGCGCTGAACGCGGCCCGGCGTGCTCGCTGGGCCGGTGCCAGGCCGCCCCACGGTCCAGAGGCGACTCCCGTGAGGACACGGCTCCTGCCTGGGGCGGCGCTCTCCGGGGAAGCCCGTGCTTGCGCGCGGTGGGGTGGTGCCGGTTCGCCATGCACTGAGGCCCAGCACGGCTCGCCGTGAGGGCACGGCTTTTTACAGGCATGGGTGGCTCGCTTGGTGGGGGCCCGGCCCTCCACGTCAAGCAGTGGTCGCGGTTTTCTGCACGCTGTGGTTCAGCACCCCCGTCCGTTCAGCATGGCTCTCCGTGAGGGCACATCTCCTGCAGGGGAGGGCGGCTCGCCGGGTGGAAGCCTGGGGCTGAGAGCCTCAGCAGCGCTCACCGTTCACCGTTGATCGGGCTGCGGCAGCCACCGCTGAAGTTGCGGCGCCAACGCAGAGCATCTCGCCGCAGGGGCCCTGACGCCCCCCTCGCAGGGGATGTCACGGATCTGCCGGGCCATCGGTCTGGCGCCCCTTGCCGTGGAGCAGGGCCCAGACGAATCAGGAGAGCCTTCGTTCAGCCGCGCTCGACCGGCCGGCGGGGGTCGCTGCACCACTCGCTCCAGCTGCCTGCGAACAGGCCGGTGGTGCCGAGCCCCGCGATCTGCATGGCCAGGAGGTTGGGCACCGCGCTCACGCCGCTGCCGCACTGGTGCACCACCGTGGAAGCATCGCGGCCCTGCAGCAGTTGCTCGAATTCCTGGCGCAGCTCGGCGGCAGGCTTGAAACGGCCATCGGGTCCGATGTTCTGCGTGTAAGGGCGGTTCAGCGCACCGGGAATGTGGCCCGCCACCGGGTCCAGGGGCTCGACTTCGCCGCGGTAGCGCGCGGCAGCCCGGGCATCGACCACGGTCTGGGCGGCGTTGCCCAGAGCCTCTTCGACCTCCTGGGCGGTGACCAGACGCACCAGCGGTGCGCCCAGCTTGAAGTTGCTCTGGAAATGCGCAGGTGCCGGCCCCGCCGCCACCTCGCCGCCTGCCGCCTCCCAGGCCTGCAGCCCGCCGTCGAGCACGGCCACTGCGTCGTGCCCGGCCCACTTGAGCATCCACCACAGCCGCCCGCAGAAAAGGCACCCCTGGCGGTCGTAGACCACGGCCTGCATCTCGTTGGAAAAACCCACGCTGCACAGCCACCGCTCAAAGCGTTCCCGGTTGGGCAGTGGATGGCGCCCACCCGTGACCGGCTGGTCAGCGCCACCGGCGGTGATCACGCCGTGCGGCCCGGGGGTGCCGTGCTTGGCGCTGAGGTCGGTGTCCAGGTTGGCGTAAGCGGCACCTGCAATGTGGCGCTCCTCGAACTGCACCGGGCCGCTGGCCGGTGTCATCAGGTCGAAGCTGCAGTCGAACACCATGAGCGGCAGGCCCTGGGCCTTGAGCGCCTGGAGTTGTTCGGCGGTGATCAGCGTGGTGTAGGCAGAGGTCATGGCGCGGTGTTTGGCTGGGGTGGCTTGGATCGGATCGGCTGCGTCCGTGCGCTCGGCGCTCGCCGGCCCGGCGGGGCCTTCAGTGCTCCTCGGCGGGCGTGCGGGGGATGGCGCGTGCGCGCAGCACGGTGGCCATGATGCCACTGGCAGTGATGATGCCCATGCCCAGCCAGCCGACAAGGGGAATCTGGTCGCCGAACAGCAGCAGGCTGTAGAGCGCGCCAAACACAATGCCCGAGTACTGCAGGTTGGCCACCACCAGGGTGGCGCCATGGCTGTAGGCCCGTGTCATGCACCACTGGCCGCCCGAGGCGAAGACGCCGATCGGCAGCAGCCACAGGGCAGCGCCCCAGTTCCAGGGCGAGACGCCCACAAAGGCCATGCCCAGCGCGCCCCCCAGGGCGCAAGCCACCGAGAAATAGAACACGGTGCGCTCCTCGGGCTCGCCCAGGCGCCCCAGGCCCATCACCTGCATGTAGGCCAGCGCCGAGACCAGGCCGGACATGAGCCCCACCACACCCGCGAACAGCTGGTTTTGTTCCAGCGTGGGCTGCAGGATCATCACCACCCCGGCAAAGCTGGCCAGCACCGCCGCCATCAGCGGGCCCTGGCCCGGCGTCGCGCGGCCAAAGAGCAGGGCGCCGCCGATCACGAAGGCACCGACCCAGACGCTGCTCATGTAGTTGAGCGTCATGGCCGTGGCCAGCGGCAGGTGCACGATGGCATAGAACCAGGCCGCCAGCGCGATCACGCCGGTCACGCTGCGCCAGGCGTGCGCCGAGCCGTGACGCGTGGCCAGGGCCGTGCGGCGGGTGCGCATGAGCAGGCCCATCAGCACCGCGCTCACCACGCCGCGGTAGGCCACGAGCTCGAAGGAATTGAAATGGCTGGAGGCGAGCTTGACGCACACCCCCATGGTGGCAAAGAGCAGCGCGGCCAGCAGCATCCACAGTGCCGCTGCAGGCCGGGGCGGGCCGGTCCGGGCGGCGCTCAAACCGTCTGCGTGGTCTTGGTGGCGCCCATCTCGCGCCGGTACCACTCGTGGAAGTGCTGCATGCCGTCTTCCATGGGGCTCTGGTAGGGGCCGAACTCGTCGTCACCGCGCAGCAGCAGCGCCTGGCGGCCGGCGTCCATGCGCTCGGCGATCTCGTCGTCCTCCTGGCAGGTTTCCATGTAGGCGGCCTGCTGGGCCTCGACGAACTCGCGCTCGAAGGCGCAGATTTCCTCGGGGTAGTAGAACTCCACGAGGTTGAGGGTCTTGCGCGGGCCCTGCGGCTGCAGCGTGCTGACCACCAGCACGTGCGGATACCACTCGACCATGATGTGCGGGTAGTAGGTCAGCCAGATGGCGCCGTGCTTCGGGGGCTCGCCGCTGCGGTACTGCAGCACCACGTCGTGCCACTTCTTGTAGACGTCGGTGCCGGGCTTGCCCAGCTTGTCGGACACGCCCACGGTCTGCACCGAAAAATGCGCGCCCAGCTCCCAGCGCAGGTCCTCACAGGTCACGAAGTTGCCCAGGCCCGGGTGGAAGGGTCCCACGTGGTAGTCCTCGAGGTAGACCTCGATGAAAGTCTTCCAGTTGTAGTTGCACTCGTGCCGCACCACCCGGTCAAGTTGGTAGCCGCTGAAGTCGAGGTCGGGCAGGGCGGCCATGCCGGCCAGCTCGCCCGCGATGTTGCGGCCGTTGTCCTCGAACACCAGACCGTTCCAGGTGGTGGTCTTGTAGGTGTTCAGGTTCAGGCAGGGGTCGGTCTGGAAGTGGGGTGCGCCGATCAGCTCGCCGCCGGTGTTGTAGGTCCAGCGGTGCAGCGGGCAGACGATGTTGCTGCCCGTGTTGCCGCGGCCCTTGAGCATCACGGCCTGGCGGTGGCGGCAGACGTTGGAGACCAGCGAGATGCCTGAGGCGTTTCGTATCAGCGCGCGTCCCTCGGCCTCCTGCGGCAGGGCGTAGTAGTCGCCCACCTGGGGGACGGCCAGTTCATGTCCGAGGTACCTCGGGCCTCTGGCAAAGAGCCTTTGCTGCTCCTTCTCGTGAAGGGCCTGGTCGAAGTAGCTGCTCACGGGCAGCTGGCTGGTGGCTTGCAGCAGGCGGAGGCTGAGATCGGACATGATATGAGTGGGTACACCCCGGCAGGAAGAAAAACGCAGGAACTGGCGAACCGAGCCGCCAGGGCAAAACGGGCCCGTCTGTGCGGGCCCGTCAAAAATGAGGCTGGGATTGTAGCCGGGGGGTTGGCGTGGGCATGGGCCTAAAATCGCAGCCCTGCTCCTGCAACGGAAGTTCCCAGACACATGCCCAAAGCGCCCGCCGAAGCGACCCTGCCTGCCCCCGCCGGCCCCGTGCCCGAAAGCTACGAGGCGGCCCTGCAGGAACTCGAGCAACTGGTCGCTCGCCTGGAGTCCGGCCAGCTGCCGCTCGACCAACTCCTGGCAGGCTACCAGCGCGGTGCGCAGTTGCTGGCCTTCTGCCGCGACAAGCTTGCCGCCGTGGAAAACCAGATCAAGGTGCTGGAAGCCGGCGAGCTCAAGCCCTGGGCTGGCGACTGAACGCCTCCTCACGCCACCGCCCTTGCCCCGCACCGCCCCACCAGGAACCCCCTTGACCGCCCAGGCCCCCTTCGACAGCGCATCCCCCGCCTTCGGGCTGGGTCCCTGGACCTCGGTACAGCTCGCCCTGGTGGAGCAGGCCCTGGAGCGATGGGTGGCGCCCGAGGGCCGCGTTCCGCGCAGCCTGGCCGAACCCATGCGCTACGCCGTGCTCGATGGCGGCAAGCGCCTGCGACCGCTGCTGGTGCTCGCTGCCAGCGAGGCCGTGGGTGGGCAGCCGCAGGCCGCCCTGCGGGCTGCCTGCGCGGTGGAACTGATCCATGCCTATTCGCTGGTGCACGACGACATGCCGTGCATGGACAACGACACCCTGCGCCGCGGCAAGCCCACGGTGCACGTGCGCTTCGGCGAGGCCGCGGCGCTCCTGGCCGGTGACGCGCTGCAGGCCCTGGCCTTCGAACTGCTCACGCCCGACGACGGCTCCGTCCCCCCGGCCATGCAGGCGCGGCTGTGCCGCATGCTGGCCCAGGCGGCCGGCGCCAGTGGCATGGCCGGCGGCCAGGCGATCGACCTGGCCAGCGTGGGCCGGCCGCTCGATTCCGGGCAACTGCACGAGATGCACCGGCTCAAGACCGGCGCGCTGCTGCTGGGCAGCGTGATCATGGGCGCCTCCTGCGGCTCGCCCGAGCCGCGCGCGCTTGCCGCGCTCACCGACTACGGCACCGCCATGGGCCTGGCCTTCCAGGTGGTGGACGACGTGCTCGACGTGACCGCCGATTCCGGCACGCTGGGCAAGACCGCCGGCAAGGATGCGGCGCAGGACAAGCCCACCTTCGTCTCGCTCATGGGCTTGCGCGACGCGCAGAATTACGCCCAGGAACTGCTCTCCCAGGCGCGTGCGAGCCTGCGCGCCAGCGGCCTGCAACACACCCAGGCGCTTGCCGGCCTGGCCGACAAACTGGTCAACCGGCTCTACTGAGCCCCACCCGACCTGCTGGCTTGCCAGGCCGACACCGCCAAAGCGAAAGGCAAACGATGTATCCCCTGCTCGAGACCATCCACAGCCCGGCCGAACTGCGCCGCCTGCCCCGCCACCAACTGGGCCGCCTGGCCGAGGAACTGCGCGGCTTCCTGCTGGAGAGCGTCTCCCGCACCGGCGGGCACCTGAGCTCCAACCTGGGCACGGTCGAACTCACCGTGGCGCTGCACTACGTGTTCAACACGCCCGAAGACCGGCTGGTGTGGGACGTGGGCCACCAGACCTACCCGCACAAGATCCTCACCGGCCGGCGCGAGCGCATGCATTCGCTGCGCCAGTTCGGTGGCCTGTCGGGCTTTCCGCGGCGCGACGAAAGCGAGTACGACACCTTCGGCACCGCGCATTCCTCCACCTCGATTTCGGCGGCGCTGGGCATGGCGCTGGCGGCCAAGCAAAAAGGCGAAAACCGCCGTGCGGTGGCCATCATCGGCGACGGCGCCATGACCGCCGGCATGGCCTTCGAGGCTTTGAACAACGCGGGCGTGTCCGACTGCAACCTGCTGGTCATCCTGAACGACAACGACATGAGCATCAGCCCGCCGGTGGGCGCGCTCAACCGGTACCTGGCCCAGCTCATGAGCGGCCAGTTCTACGCGGCCGCCAAGAGCGTGGGCAAGCAGGTGCTCAAGAACGCGCCGCCGCTGTTTGAACTGGCCAAGCGGCTGGAGTCGCATGCCAAGGGCATGGTGGTGCCGGCCACGCTGTTCGAGAACTTCGGCTTCAACTACATCGGCCCGATCGACGGGCACGACCTCGAGTCGCTGATTCCCACGCTGGAGAACATCAAGCACCTCAAGGGCCCGCAGTTCCTGCACGTGGTGACCAAGAAAGGGCAGGGCTACAAGCTGGCCGAGGTCGACCCCATCGCCTACCACGGCCCGGGCAAGTTCGACCCGGCCGTGGGCCTGACCAAGCCGGCCACGCCGCCCAAGCAGACCTTCACCCAGGTGTTCGGCCGCTGGCTGTGCGACATGGCGGCGCAGGACAAGCGCCTGGTGGGCATCACGCCGGCCATGCGCGAAGGCTCGGGCATGGTGGAATTTCACCAGCGCTTTCCAGAGCGCTACCACGACGTGGGCATCGCCGAGCAGCACGCGGTCACCTTTGCCGCAGGCATGGCCTGCGAGGGCCTCAAGCCCGTGGTGGCCATCTATTCCACCTTCCTGCAGCGCGGCTACGACCAGCTGATCCACGACGTGGCGCTGCAGAACCTGCCGGTGGTGTTCGCGCTCGACCGCGCGGGCCTGGTGGGTGCCGACGGCGCGACGCACGCGGGCAACTACGACATCGCCTACCTCCGCTGCATCCCGAACATGGCGCTGGCCTGCCCCGCCGACGAGAACGAGTGCCGCCAGCTGCTGTCCACCGCCTTTGCTCAGAACCACCCGGTGGCCGTGCGCTACCCGCGCGGTGCAGGGGTGGGCGTGCCCACGCAGCCCGGCCTGGAGCCGCTGCCCTACGGCCGTGGCGAGCTGCGCCAGCAGGGCGCGGGCGTGGCGGTTCTGGCCTTTGGCACCGTGCTCTACCCGGCGCTGGAAGCGGCCCGCAACCTGGGCGTCACCGTGGTGAACATGCGCTGGGCCAAGCCGCTGGACGTGGCGCTTTTGCTGGAGGTGGCCGCATCGCACGAGGCCCTGGTCACGTTGGAGGAGGGCTGCATCCTGGGAGGAGCAGGCTCTGCCGTGAGCGAGGCGCTGGCCGCCGCGGGGATGGCCAAGCCCGTGCTGCACCTGGGCTTGAAGGACGAATTCATCGAGCACGGCGACCCGGCGCACCTCATGTCCCTGCAAGGGCTGGACGCTGCGGGCATCGAGGCCGCGGTTTTGGCGCGCTTTGCCGACCTGGTGCCCCTGCGCGCCGGCAAGCCACACCTGAAATCGGTGGCCTGACGCCGCGCGGCAGGGGCCTTCCCAGACCCTGCCATGGCTTTGGACGCGCATCCCACCCAGCCCAGCGAGGGCAGTGCGCGCTGGCTGGACACGCCGCTCATCCGCCGCGCCGGACGCGACATGCTGTCTCTGGCGCTCATGGACGCGCGCAACCATTCGCTGCAGCTTTTCGGGCAGATCGAACGGTCGCTGCCCGGTGGCCTGAGCGCCCGGCCCGAGGGCGACGCGGCCGAGGCCCTGCAGCCCGCGCCCTGGCTGCTCGGCGAGCTTGCGTGGTTCCAGGAGCGATGGATCGCCCGCAACCTGCAGCGCAGCCTGGGGGAGGGCTGCGACCCCTCGGCGGCGCGCCTGGCTTCTTTGTTGCCGGATGCAGACCGCCTCTGGCAGGACACCGCAGGTGCCGAGCGCTGGCAGCTCGCGCTGCCGCCGGCCGATGAGCTGCGCGCCTATCTGCTGCAGACGCTGGAGACCACGCTGGAGTTGCTCGAGCACGCGGCCGACACCGACGATGCGCTTTACTTCTTCCGCCTGGCGCTGCTGCACGAAGACCAGCAGGCCGAGCGCCTGGTCGAGCTGGCCCAGGCCCTGGGGCTGCCGCTGGAGCGTCCCTTCCTGGAGGCTTTTGCCGTGCCCGCCATGGCCCGCCGCGAACCGCTGTGCCTGCCGGCCGTCCGTTGGCGCCTGGGCAGCGAGCCCGGCGGTTTTGCCTTCGACAACGAACGGCCCTGCCACCCCGTGGCGGTGCCGGAGTTCGAGATCGATGCGCAGCCGGTGAGCTGGGCGCAGTTCGTGGAATTCGTGGACGACGGCGGCTACGACCGCCGCGAACTCTGGTCTGAAGGCGGCTGGGCCTGGCTCAGCGCGCTGGAGGCGGGCGAGGGCCGGCGCGGGCCGCGCTATGTCGAGCAGATCGGCGTGGCCAGCGGTGCCGTGATGCAGCGGCGCTTCGGCCAGCCCACCCGCATGTCGCAGCAGCAGCCCGCCCTGCACCTGAGCTGGTGGGAGGCCGACGCCTGGTGCCGCTGGGCCGGCCGGCGCCTGCCGCTGGAGGTCGAGTGGGAGGTGGCCGCCGAAACCGCCAGCCGCCGCGGCTTTCGCTGGGGCGAGGTGTGGGAGTGGACGGCCAGCCGCTTCCAGCCCTACCCAGGTTTTGCGCCGGGGCCCCACGCGGCTTATTCGCAGGCGGCCTTCGGGCAGGCCCGGGTGCTGCGGGGCGGCTCGACCGTCTCGCGCTCGCGCCTGAAGTCGCCGCGGTTTCGCCACTTCGCGCTGCCGGGGCGCGACGAGTTGTTCTGCGGCTTTCGCTCCTGCGCCCTTTGAGCCGGGGGCGGTCCCGGCTCATTCAGCCGGCATATCTGCCCATGCGCTGAATCCATTGGATGCGTAGCGCGGCCTGCACGACACTTGGAGGCTCACGCACCGTCATGCCTTCACTCCAGGACAGCCTGCTCAAGGCCTTTGAACTGATCGCCGCCATGGATGCGCAGCTGCTGGGCATCGTGCTGCGCTCCCTGGCCGTCAGCGGCCTGGCCTGCCTGCTCGCCGGCGGGCTGGGCCTGCTGCTGGGCGCGGCGTTGGGCGTGCACCGCTTCCCCGGCCGCGGCGCGCTGGTGGTGCTGCTGAACACGATGCTGGCCCTGCCGTCCGTGGTGGTGGGGCTGGGGGTGTACCTGCTGTTGTCGCGCTCGGGGCCGCTGGGCTTCCTGGGTTGGCTTTTCTCCTTCCAGGCCATGGTGTTTGCACAGGCGCTGCTCGTGCTGCCGGTGGTGGTGGCGCTGGCGCGCCAGCGCATCGAAGATGCCGAGCATGCCCACGGCGAGCAACTGCAGTCGCTGGGCGCGGGGCCCTGGAGCCGTGCGCTGCTGCTGCTGTTGGACGAGCGTCATGCGTTGGCGGTGATTGCGGTCACCGCTTTCGGCCGGGCCATCTCGGAGGTGGGCGCGGTCATGGTGGTGGGCGGCAACATCGAAGGCTTCACCCGCGTCATGACCACCGCCATCGCACTGGAGACCAGCAAGGGCGACCTGCCCCTGGCGCTGGCGCTGGGCACCGTGCTGCTTGCCGTGGTGTTGCTGCTGCATGCCCTGGCGTCGCTTCTTTCGCGCTGGAGCCGGGGTGTTGATTCGCGCGCCCCCGGTGTGCCGCGCCCGGCGGGTGCGGGCCTGGGTGTGGCCCCGCCATGAGCACGCTCTTCGCGCTGCGGGGTGTGGGGGTGCGGCTGGCGGGCGTGCAGGCGCTTTCCGACTGCAGCCTGCGCATCCGCGCGGGGGAGCGCGTGGCGCTGGTCGGTGCCAACGGCAGCGGCAAGAGCACGCTGCTGCGTTGCCTGCACGGCCTGTTGGCGCCGACCGAGGGTTCGATCGAGCGCGCGGCCGTGCCGCAGGCCATGGTGTTCCAGCGGCCCTTCATGCTGCGTGCCAGCTGCCGGGCCAACGTCGCGCTGGGTCTGTGGTTGTCCGGCCGGCGCCGCAGCCAGGCATGGCAGGAGGCGGCACAGGCGCTCGAGCGCGTGGGCCTGGGCGATGCCCTTGGCCGCTCCGCGCGCAGCCTCTCCGGGGGGCAGCAGCAGCGCCTGGCCCTGGCCCGCGCCTGGGCGCTCAGGCCCCAGGTGCTGCTGCTCGACGAACCCACCGCCAGCCTGGACCCATCCGCCAAAAAGGACATCGAGGCGCTGCTGGCCGAGTTCGCGCAGGCCGGCGCCACGCTCATCTTCAGCAGCCACAACCTGGGGCAGGTCAAGCGCCTGGCCAGCCGGGTCATCTACCTTGACCGCGGCCAGGTGGGCGTGGATGCGCCCACCGAGCGCTTTTTCGACAAAGCCTGGCCCAGCGCGGCGACGCCGTTCCTCCAGGGAGAGCTGTCGTGACAGCCGGCCGCCGCGCAGCGCTGCTGGCTGCCGTGGCCGCCGGGGTGCTGGTTTTTGCGGCGCCCGTTCCGGCGCGCGCGCAGAACCCTGCCATCGTGCTGGCCTCGACCACGTCCACCCAGCAGTCGGGGCTGCTGGCGCACCTGTTGCCGCAGTTCACCCAGGCCACAGGCATTTCGGTCAAGGTGGTGGCCGTGGGCTCGGGGCAGGCGATCGACATGGCCCGCCGCGGTGACGCCGACATCCTGCTGGCCCACGACCCGCCGGCCGAGGAGCAGCTCGTGGCCGAGGGCTTTGCCCTGGCCCGCCGGCCCGTGATGCACAACGATTTCGTGCTCATCGGCCCGGCCGCCGATCCGGCCCGGCTGCGCGGACGCGACCTCGCCCGGGCCCTGGCCACCTTGCAGTCCGGCGGCCACGGCTTTGTGTCCCGGGGGGACCGCAGCGGCACGCATGCCGCCGAACTGCGCGCCTGGAAGCTCGCCGGCATTCAGGCGCCGAGCTTTCCCGGCTACCGGGCCTGCGGTTGCGGCATGGGCCAGGCATTGCAGATGGCGGCCACCCTCGACGCCTACGTGCTTTCCGACCGGGGCACCTGGCTCGCCTTTGCAGGGCGCGCGGGCCAGGCTGTGCTGGTCGAAGGCGACGCGCGGCTGGTGAACCCTTACTCGGTGCTGGAGATCAACCCGGCCCGCCACCCGCATGTGAAGACGGCCCCGGCCCGCGCCTTTGCCAGCTGGCTCACCGGCCCTGCGGGACAGGCAGCGATCGCCGGTTTTCGCATCGCCGGAGAGCCGCCCTTTGTGCCGCACGAGCGGCGCCCCTGACTTCCAAACGGTCCGGCTCCTACAATGGCTGCGTCATGCCCCGCCCGATGTTCTCCCTCCGCCTGCAGCGCCTGGCCACCTGGCTGAGCTTCCTGGCCCTGTGGTCGGCGCTGGTGGCGCCAGCCTCCGTGCTGGCGCAGGAGATGCGCTCGGGCAAGTGGACCGCGCTGTGCAGTGCGGGCCTGGCCGCTCCCTCGGGTCTGGATGCCCCAGACAGCCATGCGGCCGGCGAAGGCGGCCACTGCGAACTTTGCGCCCTGCCGGGCCTGGCGCCCACGCCATCCCGCCCGCACGCCCTGTTCGCCGATGCATCGGCCTCGACCGTGGCGCGCCTGGCGCCCGCACCTTTGCAGGCCAGTCGCCTGGCCTTGCCCGGCATCCGCGGGCCCCCTACCCAGCTCTGAACCCAGGCCGCTTGCGGCCCCTTGCCCCGGTGTCCCAGCAACCGCCCGCGGTCGCTGGGTCGCTCGGCTGGCCTGCCAACCCGCGGGCCGCGCTGAGGACACCGCCGCCATGCTTTTCGTTTCAGAGCTGTTCCATGACATTTTTCCGTCACTTCTCGTGCCTGGCCGCCCTCGCGCTGGCCGGCCTTGCACCCGCCCATTCCCACGTCACCCTTGAGCACCAGACAGCCCACGCCGGCAGCCACTACAAGGCCAATTTCAAGATCGGCCACGGCTGTGGCACGTCGCCCACGCGCCAGGTGGTGGTGGACATTCCCGCTGGCGTGCGCGGCGCTAAGCCCAGCCCCAAGCCGGGCTGGGACCTGGCCATCGAGCGCGCGCCCCTGGCCCAGCCCTACCAGGACCACGGCCGCACCGTCAGCGAAGAAGTGGTGCGCATCCGCTGGACGGCCAGGACCCCGTCCGACATGCTGCCCAACGAGCATTACGACGAGTTTGCGCTGCTGGCCCGCCTCCCGCAGCGGGACGGTCCGCTGTACTGGCCGGTGAGCCAGGTCTGCGCCGAGGGCCGCCTGGACTGGCACCAGGTGCCCCAGCCCGGACAGCGGCTGCAGCAACTGCGCCACCCGGCTGCCCTGCTGGACCTGCTGCCCGCTCCAAGCGGCGCGCATGTGCACTGAGCCGGCCCGAAGCGCTGCCCGCACCCTTGTTCACACCCCGAGCCTTCCATCCACTGAAACACCCTGGAGACTTCACCATGACTATTCTTTCCCTTCGTTCGCTTCGTTTGCACCGCCCACTGGTTGCCGGCCTCTTCTTGGCCGCCTGCCAGGCCTTTGCCCAGACACCCGCCGTGAAGGTGGAGGGCGCCTGGGCCCGCGCTACCGTGCCGGGCCAGAAGGGCACCGGCGCCTTCATGAGCCTGACCGCACCGCAGAACCTGCAACTCGTGGGCGTGAGCTCGCCCGTGGCCGGCGTGGCCGAGGTGCACGAGATGAAGATGGAAGGTGACGTGATGAAGATGCGCCCGATCGGCACGCTGGACCTGCCCGCCGGCCAGAGCGTGCAGCTGCGCCCGGGCGGCCACCACCTGATGTTCATGGACCTCAAGCAGACGCTGCAGAAGGACACGCAGATTCCGGTGACGCTGAGCTTGCGTGACGCGCGGGGCCAGGTCAGCCAGGTGCAGGTGTCGGTGCCGGTGATGCTCAATGCCCCAGGCGCAGCCGCATCGCATGGACATGGCGCGGGTCATGGTGCAGGTCACGGTGCAGGTCACGGTGCGGCCCACGGCCACGGTGCGGCGCAAGGCGCAGGCCACGGCGGCGCGCACAGGCACTGACCGGCTGCATCGCCGGGCTCGGGCCCGGCCGCAGGCCGTCGGGCCTGCCAGGGGCGCGAACCCGCGAGGGTCCGCGCCCTTTGGTTTTTCAGGCACGCCCTTGCACCTTTGATCGGGCGATTGCACGGCTAGGGTTTCACCTAGACGCCGCCGGCGCCCGCGGGCCGAACAATGGTCCAGCCGCGGGCCGATCACACGCCCTGCGCCTTCCCCCACAGAACAGCCCGCCCAGGAGCTTTTTCCCCATGCAAATCGAACTCAAGGTCAATGGCAAAACCCGGCAGGTGGACGCGCCGCCGCACACGCTGCTGGTGCAGCTCATCCGTGAGCGCCTGCAACTCACCGGCACGCACGTGGGCTGCGACACCGCCCAGTGCGGCGCCTGCACGGTGCTGGTCAACGGCCGCGCCGTGAAGTCCTGCAACGTGCTGGCTGCCCAGGTGCAGGGCGCCGAGGTCACCACCATCGAGGGGCTGGCCTCGGCCGATGGCGCGCTGCACCCCATGCAGGCTGCCTTCAAGGCGTGCCATGGGCTGCAGTGCGGCTTCTGCACCCCGGGCATGGTGATGAGCGCCGTCGACTTGTGCCGCCAGCACCCGGACGCCAGCGAGGGCGAGATCCGCGAGCAGCTCGAGGGAAACATCTGCCGCTGCACCGGCTACCAGAACATCGTCAAGGCTGTGCAGCAGGGCGGCCAGGCCATGAAGGCGGCGGCCTGAGCCGGCCGCCTGTCCCACCCCGTTCCTTGTTTGTTCCGGGCCGGCCGGCCATGCGTGGCGCTGCGGCCCCTTCATTGGAGTTGAGTCATGGGTGCTTCTGATTTCACCAAGCTGCCGCACATCGGCGCCGCCCTCCAGCGCAAGGAGGACTACCGCTACCTGACCGGTGGCGGCCAGTACACCGACGACATCCAGATGGCGGCGCAAAGCCACGCGGTGTTCGTGCGGTCCCCGCATGCGCATGCGCGCGTCCTCTCCATCGACACCTCGGCCGCCGAAGCCGCGCCGGGCGTGCTGGGGGTCTTCACGGGTGAGCATGTGGCGGCCGACAAGATCGGCGGCCTGCCTTGCGGCTGGCTGATCACCTCCACC
>CAYVGD010000026.1:0-15954 GCA_964450095.1 uncultured Polaromonas sp. | reverse complement strand
GACTTAGCCTTCGCTTTTCCACATGCGAAAAGCAATTTCTCATATTGAGAAAATATGATGCACCGCAACATTCTCTCTTTTCGCATTAAGAAAAATATTTATCGCGATGCAAAAAGCGATGAAACGCCTCCGCAACGCATCCAAGGCGCATCCAAGACTCATCGTTGCGGACGCCTTCTTCACGGCGCGGCGCGTTCACATCGTTGCAGCCAGCCCCATAAACCAGATGACCTCAAGCGACGGCATTCATGCCAATCCATTCACGCCACTGCATCCACATGGCTGCCTCCAAGCACCGGCCCCCATGCGCCCGCCTTCATCACCGCCAGGCGCCGCTGCCTTCCTGACCGCTGGAGCAGCCCATGCAAGAGATGCGGCATGATGCGGGCCGCCCCATGATGCCGCACCACATGCCACCGCAGAAAGACCGTCCATGAACCGCGGCGTGGCCTTCGCCTGCCTGGCGCTCAGCATGGCCCTGGTGGGCAGCTACGTGGCGCTGTCCAAGCCCCTGGTGGCAGCCATGCCGGTGTTCCTGCTCGCGTGGCTGCGGTTTGCCCTGGGTGCGCTGGCCATGCCGCACTGGCTGCGCAGGTCCGAAGGCGAACCGGCGCTGGACCGGCAGACCCAGTGCCTGCTGTTTCTCGAGGCCTTCCTCGGCAATTTCCTGTTCTCCATCTGCATGCTCTACGGCGTGAGCCTGAGCAGCGCCGTGGCCGCCGGCGTCATCATGGCCGCCATTCCAGCGGCGGTGGCCGTGATGAGCCGGGTGTTTCTCAAGGAGGTGCTGAGCGGCCGCGTCCTGCTGGCCGTGGCCTGCGGGGTGCTGGGCATCGCCCTGCTCTCCTGGGGGCAGCCGCGCGAGGCACCGGAGGCTTCGAACACCGCCTGGCTGGGCCACCTGCTGCTGGTGGCTGCGGTGCTTTGCGAGGCTGCGTACGCGGTGATCGGCAAGCGCCTGACGGCCTCGGTGTCGCCGCGCCGCATCACGGCCTGGATCAACTTCTGGGGCCTGGCCCTGATGACGCCCCTGGGCCTGTGGAGCGGTTGGCATTTCGACTTCGCCAGCGTGGGCAATGGCACCTGGGCGCTGCTGGTGTTCTATGCGCTGGCCGCCAGCGTGGGATCCGTCTGGCTCTGGATGACGGGGCTGCGCGGCGCCTCGGCCGCCGAGGCCGGGGTGTTCACGGTCATGCTGCCGCTGACCGCCACGCTGGTGGGCGTGGTGTTCCTGGGCGAAACCTTGGGCGCAATGCAGGCCGCAGCCCTGGTCCTGTCCGTGCTGGGCCTGCTGCTGGCCACCCGGCCCGAGCGCTCGGCGCACTCGGCGCGCTCCAAAGAGCCGCCCAAGCCCGGCGCGTGAAAGCAAAGCCCCCGCACGCGCCAGCGCGCCGGCGGGAACCGTCATTCCAGAAAAGGGAAGGCCTGAGGCTGCATCGGCACAGGTCGCCAGACACGCCTTCAGGCCAGCAGTTGCCCCACGCACGAGACAGCTGCCTGCAGCAGGCGAAAGTCGCGTGGTCTTCCCCGAGCGACTGCTCCCGGCTGACCCCTGCTCGGCCGCTTTGCGTGCGACTTGCGCCGCGCGCTGCAGTGTTGGCGCTTCAGTGCTCCCGGCTCCATGCTCCCGGCTCAGTTCTCCCAGTTCAGTGCCAGCAGTTCATTGCCAGCGGCTCATTGCTCACGGCTCAGCGCGCGTGAGTCAGCGCACGCGAGTCCGTGTCCGCATTCAGTGCCCGTGGTGGCCGTGACCGTGGTGCCCGTGTCCGTCTCCATGGTGCGCCGCCTGCGCGAGCGCCGACTCGATGCTGCGGCCGCGGTGGGCCACGATGCTGGGTGCCAGCGACCCCACCAGCATGCCCAGGGCCGAGGCCGCCAGGCCCAGCAGGTTCGCCGGCACCAGGGTGTCGGGCGCCGTGATGTTGAACATGAGCCAGGTGCCCACGCCCATCACCACCGACAGCAGCGCGCCCTGCGTGTTGGCGCGTTTCCAGAATGCGCCGGCCATCAGCGGGACGAAGGCACCGGTGAGCGTGACGTTGTAGGCGTTCTGCACCATCTCATACATGGTGCTGCGGCTGTTCAGGGCGAACAGCAAGGCCACGCAAGTGAAGGACACCAGCGTCACGCGCAGCAGCAGGAGCAGTTGGCGGTCGCTCATGTTCGGCACGAAGGGGCGCAGCACGTTCTCGGTGAACGTGGCCGTGGGCGCCAGCAGCGCGCCGCTGGCCGTGGAAAGAATGGCCGACAGCAGCGCGCCGAAGAACATGATCTGCGCCCACATGGGCATCTTGGCCAGCACCAGGTCCGGCAGGATCCGCTGGATCGCGCGCGCGTCGTCAGACTCGAACAGTGACTTGAGTTCGGGGTGCGCCATCAGGGCGGCGTAGGCGATGTAGATCGGCACGGCCGCCATCGTGAAGTACACCAGCGCCCCAATGATGGTGCCGCGCTTGGCGGTCTTTTCGTCCTTGGCGCTGGTCATGCGCTGGAACACGTCCTGCTGTGGAATCGACCCGAAGGCGAACGCAAAGAACGCCCCGGCCATGGCCCACCAGCCGGCGGCGCCCATGTCGGCGGGGAACATCACGAATTTACCGTCGGCCTGCGCCTGCGTGAGCACCTTGTCGAAGCCGCCGGCGCTGTCGCCCACCAGCAGCGCCACCAGGATCAGGCCGATCACGATCACGATGCTTTGCAGCAGGTCGGTGAAAGCCACCGACCACATGCCGCCAAACACGGTATAGATCAGCACCACGGCCGCGCCCATCATGATGGCGTGGTCCAGCGCGATCGCGCCCGAGGACAGCACGTGCACGATCAGCCCCAGCGCCGTGAGCTGCGCGGACGTCCAGCCCAGGTAGGACAGCACGATGGCCACGCTGGTGAGCACTTCCACCGACTTGCCGTAGCGCACCTTGTAGAAGTCACCGATGGTCAGCAGGTTCAGCCGGTAAAAAAGCCGCGAAAACAGCAGCGCGGCCAGCACCAGGCACACCGTGGCACCGAAGGGGTCGCCCGGAATGCCCTGCAGGCCGTCCTTGGCGAAGGTGGCCGACACCGCCAGCACCGTCTCGGCGCCGAACCAAGTGGCAAACACGGTGGCCACATTCATGTAAAGCGGCAGGCTGCGGCCCGCCACCAGGTAATCCTTGGCACCGTGCACCCGGCGCGCAGCGAGCAGGCCGATGGCCACGGTCACCAGCAGGTAGGCGGTCACAAAGGTCAAGAGCATGGTCTCTCCAGCAATGAGCAGATGAAACGCGTGGAATCGCGCCGAAGCTGCCGCACAGGACTGCGACCGCGGCCCCTGGCAGGCGGGCAGTGTAGGGTCAACGGACGAGCCTCGGGATACGTGATGCCCCGAACTCCGCATACCCGCCGTGCCGCCCGAACGACCCAAAAATAAATACAAAAGAATTCATCTTGGCTCGCTATGCCGCCAGCCCACAGTCCGGAGGGCGGGCGTCCACCGCGCAAATGCCCCGCACAGAAGCCGCCGCGCGCCACACCGACCCTGTCGTGCCCGCCGTGCCCCCCGGCCACACCGCATGGGCATCGCCTCATCCGGGTCATTTCGCAGGCGTCACGTCATGGGCGTCATTTCATCGGCCTCACTTGATCGACCTCACTCCTGAGCGTCGGCCTCGCCACACCGGCCGCAGGCCGCTGCATGAAGCCTGATGCGAGTGGGCGCCGTGCAGCGCCGGCGAACACCCCCGGCCCCGGACCGGCGAGAAAATGCAAAGGCGTGCGCTCGGTGCCGGCCTGGCTCAGGTTGCACCCAGCCCTGTCTCGGGGGCCGGGCTCAAGCCAAACTCTGAGCGCAAATACACCGAGGACACCCCGGCCACGTTCCGACCTGAATGCCGGACTAACACAGGCTGCAGCTCAGGCGCCGGGCGTTGCGCACCAGGGCGCCGTGCCATGCACCAGGCCGGCCCAGAGCGCCCAGACCGACAGGGCCAGCAACGCCGCGCCCGCCAGCCGCACCGCCCAGGCACCGGAGCCTGCGCTGCCGAACCGTCGCCACAGCCACGGGCCGGCCACCAGGCTCACGCTGCTGCCCAGGGCAAAGAGCAGCATCACGCCCGCGCCCTCCCAGGGCCCGGCGCTGAGCGCGGCCACCAGCAAGGCCGAATACAGCAGGCCGCAGGGCATCAGTCCCCACGACAGCCCCAGCACCAGGGGCGCACCGCGCAAAGCGCTTGCCCCCCTGCGCGCCAGCGCGGCCTGCAGGCTGCGCCACAGGCGCTGGGCCGCCCGCTCCAGCCAGGCGGGTTGGCGGCCCTGCCACAGCAGCGCCAGCCCCAGCAGGGCCGCGGCCACGTGCATCAAGCTCCACAGCGGCCGCAGGGCCGCGGCGTGAACACTCAGCCAACCCACGGCCTGCACCGAGGAGGCGGCCACGGCGCCCAGCGCCGCATAGCTGACCAGGCGCCCGAGCTGGAACAGCCAGGGCGCCACGGGCCGGCCCGCTGCCGGCGGCAAGGGCTGCGCGGCAGCGCTGCCCGACACGGGTACAGCCACCACGCTCAGCGCCATCACGCGCTGGGCAGCAGGGGCGACGCCGGGCTGCGGACGCTGACCGAGCGCTGCGCACACCGCGCCGCACATGGCCACACAATGCGGGCCACCGGCCAGCCCCATGAGCCCTGCGGTCAGCGCCAGCGACAGGTCCATCAGATGATGCGCGAGAAGCGGTTGCGGTTGCGGTCGGCCTGCAGGTAGCGGTCGAACACCATGGCCACAGCGCGCACGAAGAACCAGCCCTGGGCCGTCACCTCGATGCCACTGCCCGTCACCTTCACCAGGCCCTGCGCCTGCTGCAGGGCCAGCGCCTGCAGTTCGGCGGCAAAGTAGCTGCGAAAGTCGATCAGGAAGGCCAGCTCCAGCGCTTCGAACTGCAGCTCGCCCTGGCACATGAGCGCCATGATGACGCTGCGGCGGATCAGGTCGTCCCTTGACAGCGCCAGGCCCCGCACCACGGGCAGCCGCCCCTGGTCCAGCAGGTCGTAATACTCGTCCAGGCGCTTGGCGTTCTGGCAGTAGGTGGCACCCACGCGGCCGATGGCCGACACACCCAAGGCGATCAGGTCGCAGTCGGGCTGGGTGCTGTAGCCCTGGAAATTGCGGTGCAGCCGCCCCTGGCGCCGCGCCACGGCCAGCGGGTCGCTGGGCAGCGCGAAATGGTCCATGCCCACGTACACGTAGCCGGCTTCGGTGAGCGCGTCGATCGAATGGCCCAGCATGTCCAGCTTGGCTGCCGGCGCCGGCAACTCGCCGGCCAGGATGCGCCGCTGCGGCTTGAATCGCTCGGGCAGGTGCGCATACGCATAAAGCGCAATGCGGTCCGGCCGCAGCTCGATGATGCGCGCCACCGTCTGGTCGAAGGACTCCGGCGTCTGCAGCGGCAGGCCGTAGATCAGGTCCACATTCACCGACTCGAAGCCCAGCTCGCGCGCCGCCCGCACCAGGGCGAACACCTGCTCGGCCGGCTGGATGCGGTGCACCGCGCGCTGAACCGCGGGGTCGAAGTCCTGCACGCCCAGGCTCAGGCGGTTGAAACCCAGGTCGGCCAGGTGGCGAAGCCGCTCGGGGCTGACCGTGCGGGGGTCGACCTCGATGGCGTATTCGCCGCCGGGGGCCAGTTGGAAATGCCGGCGCAGCATGGACATGAGCGCGCCCAGTTCCTCGTCGCTCAGGAAGGTGGGCGTGCCCCCGCCCAGGTGCAGCTGGCTCAGGGTCTGGCCACTGCCCAGGTGCGCCACATGCAGCTCGAGCTCGCGGTTGAGGTAGCGCAGGTACTCCTGGGCACGCTCATGGTGCTTGGTGATGACCTTGTTGCAGGCGCAGTAGTAGCACAGCGACTCGCAGAACGGCACGTGCACATACAGCGACAGCGGCAGCGAACGCGACAGGCCCGCGCGACGCTGCTGCAGCGCCTGTACATAGTCCTCTTCACCGAAGGCCTCGACGAAACGGTCGGCCGTGGGATACGAGGTGTAACGCGGACCCTGCTGGTCCATCTGGCGCAGCAGTTCCGGTGAGACAAGGGGCATGGTGCGGCTTCGCGGAAGGTGTAGCCGCCACTGTGGGTCCTGTGAGGCCACCGCGGTTTGACCTGCATCAAGCTCCGCAGGAAAACGCGGTCGTCACCGCGGCCGAGCCCATGGCTGAGCTTGGCTCCCTGTGTGAATCGGCAGACAATGGATTTCCACAAAGTGATCAGTTTCGGCAAGACAGGGGAAACACCATGCTCAAGGACACCATCAAGGTGGCTTGTTCCAATTGCAACCTCCGTGAGCTGTGCATGCCGGTGGGCCTGAGCCAGACCGAGCTCTCGCGCCTCGACGAACTGGTGGCCCAGCGCCGCCACATCAAGCGCGGACAGCCGCTGTTCCACACGGGTGAGAAGTTCACCTCGCTCTACGCCGTGCGAACGGGCTTCTTCAAGACCTGCGTGACCACCGAGGACGGGCGCGACCAGGTCACCGGCTTTCAGATGGCGGGCGAGATCATCGGGCTGGACGGCATCGTCAACGACCGCCACACCTGCGATGCGGTGGCCCTGGAAGACGCCGAAGTCTGCGTGATGCCCTTCGACCGCATCGAGGAAATCTCTCGCGAGGTCGGTGCGCTGCAGCACCACGTGCACAAGATCATGAGCCGCGAGATCGTGCGCGAACACGGCGTGATGCTGCTGCTGGGCAGCATGCGGGCCGAGGAGCGCCTGGCCGCCTTCTTGCTGAACCTGGTGCAGCGCCTGCAGGCCCGGGGCTTCTCACGCCACGAGCTGATCCTGCGCATGACGCGCGAGGAAATCGGCAGCTACCTGGGCATGAAGCTCGAGACGGTGAGCCGCACGTTCTCCAAGTTCGCCGAGGACGGCATCATCGAGGTCAAGCAGCGCCTCATCCACATCCAGGACGCAGACGCGCTCAAGCGCCTGGTCAATCCTCAGGTGTGTCACTGAGGAGCATGGGCGTGTGTGGCCGGTCGGACTCGACCAGCCACAGCACCAGGCGGCTGCACAGCGCGCAGATCAGCCAAAACGCGAAGAACGCCGCGGTGTAGATGCCGCGCGTCGATGGCGTGCCCATGTGGCCGGGCCAGTGCAGTTCGGCCGGGTCCACGATCGAAAACACCAGCACCTCCAGCAGGCAGGCCGCCAGAAACGAAGGCCAGAGAATCAGCCCCCAGCCGCGGATGGCCCGCTCCAGCCGCTGCGTGGGATCGGCCGTGAGCCGCTCAGGGCTGAGCATGCCGCACGCCTCCGGTGGCGCTGTGGTTGCGGGCGACCTGCGCCGGCTGCAGCGGCGCGGTCCGGGCCTGCTGGATCTCCTGGCGGATCAACTGCGACTGACTGAACTTCTCGTCAGGCACCAGCCGGTCCGGCCCCTGGAAGATGTAGACCGCCGTCACCAGGCAGGCGATGACGGCCGACGCCGGCCCGCCGATGACCATCCACACGTAGGGCTCCTTCCACCAGGGGCGCGTCTGGCGGCTTGCTTCGGTCGGGTTCATGCTCGGTCTCCTGGGGTGGTCTCAGTGGGGTGAAGTGGGTGCCTGCGCTTCAGCGGGGCACGAGGAAGACGGACTTTTCCTCGATCTCGCGGACCTCGGCGCCCTGTGCCTGGATGTGAAAGCGGATCGGGTGCGAACCGGGCGCAGCCGCGCCCGGCGGCATCTGCACGCGCACGGCCACCCAGCGCGCGCTGGCCGAGCCCACGTCCACCGTGTCCTCCGAGGCCACGCGCAGCCCCTCGATGCCCTGGACCGACAGCCGGTACGAGACGGCTTGCTCGCTGGCATTCATGACCTGCAGCCGGTAGACGTTCTCGATGAAGCCTGCGCCCACCAGGCGGGCCATGGCGCCGCGGTCACGCACCACGTCCACCTTGAAGGGCGAGCGCATCACCAGGCTGCCCAGCACGGCGGCACCGACCATGAGCAGCACGCTGGTGTAGATCAGCACCCGGGGCCGGGCCACGCGGCGCCACATCTGCCGCACGTTCAGCCCCTGGGCCAGCCCGTTGGGCGTGCTGTAGCGGATCAGGCCGCGCGGGTAGTGCATCTTGTCCATCACGCCGTTGCACACGTCGATGCAGGCCGAGCAACTGATGCATTCGTACTGCAGCCCGCGCCGGATGTCGATGCCCGTGGGGCACACCTGCACGCACAGACCGCAATCGATGCAGTCGCCCAGGCCGCGCTCGCGCAGGCTCTCGCGCGATTCGCTGCGCCCGCGGGTGCCGCGGCCTTCGCCGCGCGCGGCGTCGTAGCTCACGATCAGCGTGTCACGGTCGAACATGGCACTCTGAAAACGCGCATACGGGCACATGTACTTGCACACCTGCTCGCGCATCCAGCCGGCGTTGCCGTAGGTGGCAAAACCGTAGAACAGGATCCAGAAAGTCTCCCAGGGCCCCAGCGTGAAGGCGGGCACGGCCGCGGCAAGGTCCCGGATGGGCGTGAAGTAGCCCACGAAGGTGAAACCCGTCCACAGCGCGATCGCCGCCCAAGCGGCGTGCTTGGCCACCTTGCGGGAGAACTTGGCCAGGCCCATCGGCGCCTGGTCGAGCTTGATGCGGCGTGCGCGGTCACCCTCGATCTTGCGCTCGACCCACATGAAGATCTCGGTGTAGACCGTCTGCGGACAGGCATAGCCGCACCACAGCCGACCCGCCACAGCCGTGAAGAGGAACAGCGACAGCGCGCTGATGATCAGCAGGCCAGTGAGGTAGATGAGGTCCTGCGGGTAGAGGACGAAATTGAAGATGTAAAAGCGCCGCGCGCCCAGGTCGAACAGCATGGCCTGGCGGCCGTTGATGCTGAGCCAGGGCAGCCCGTAGAAGAACAGCTGCGTGGCCCACACCAGCATCCAGCGCCAGCGGTTGAACCAGCCCGAGACGGCGCGCGGATAGATCTTTCCCTCGCTCTGGTAGAGCGAAGTCTCGACCAGCGCCTCCGCTGCGGCTGGGGCCGGCTCGGGGCGGATGGGAATCACCCGCCGGACGCCGTCCGCGCCTGGCTGGGCCGCGGCCTGCGGGGCGTGGACCTGCCCTCCGGGCTCTTGGGTGAACGGTGGCGTGGCGGACATGGTGTGCAAGGCTCAGGAAAACGCGGCCCCCGGGGCCTGGGAAGCGGGGTGCCCCGCGGCCGGCGCCCGGGCTCTCATCCAACACCCCGGACGCAGCGGGCCCCGCAGGGCCTGCGGCAGCGGGCTCATTGCGCCTTGGCCGCAGCCGCGACGGCGCCAGGCTTGGCTGCCCCGCCGGCGGCCAGGGCGGGTTCAGCCGGGGCGGCGCTGCCCGACAGGCTCATCACATAGGCGGCCACCACGTGGATCTGCTCCGGCGTGAGCTTGACGTTCTGCGGCGGCATCACGCTGGTCTTGCCGTTCTTGATGATGCCGGCAATGGCGGTCTCGCCCCAGCCGTGCAGCCAGTGGTTGTCGGTCAGGTTGGGCGCGCCCAGGGCCTTGTTGCCCTTGCCGTCCATGCCGTGGCAGGCGGCGCAGGAGCCCCAGTGCTGCTTGCCGTTGAAGGCCTTGATCTCGTTGTGCGGGCTGCCCGAGAGCGACAGGACGTAGTGCGCCAGGTCGATGATGCCGGCCTCGCTGCCGATGGCCGCGCCCATGGGCGGCATCACGCCCTGGCGGCCTTCGGTGATGGTCTTGACGATGTGGTCGCCGGTCAGCGGGCCCAGCCAGGCGGCGTTGCCCAGCGTGAGGTTGGGATAGCCCTTGCTGCCACGGGCGTCCGAGCCGTGGCACTGCGAGCAGTGGTTCATGAACTGCCGCTCGCCGATGGCCAGCGCCCGCGGGTCGCGCGCCAACTCGGCCACCGGCTTGGCGGTGAACTCGGCATACAGCGGGGCCAGGCTTTCGCGCAGGCGCGCCACGTCGGCGGCGTGCTCGTCGGCCTGCGACCACTTCTGCGTGCCCATGTAGCTGCCCAGGCCCGGGTAGATGACCAGGTAGCCCAGGCTGAACACGACCGTGATGATGAACAGCCACATCCACCACAGCGGCAGCGGGTTGTTGTATTCACGCAGGTCTTCGTCCCACACGTGGCCGGTGGTGTTGTCGCGCAGGGCCGCCTCGCTGGCCTTGACGCGGGCCTTGCCGGCCACCCAAAGCAGCACCGCGCAGGCCACGATGGACACCAGCGTGATCAGCGCCACATACCAGGACCAGAAGCCGCTGAAGAAGTCACTCATGATGCTTGCTCCTCGTCCTTGAGCGCCAGGGCTGCGGCCTCTTCCAGTTGCTCGCGCCTGGAGGGCAGGTAGGCCCACACCAGGATGCCGATGAAGGCCACGAATGCAGCGACCGTGACGGCGCTTCGCAGCAGGTTGATCTCGTCCACTTCGCTTTCCTTCCTTACTTCAGTGCCAGGCCCAGGCCCTGCAGGTAGGCCACCATGGCGTCCAGTTCGGTCTTGCCCTTGAGCTCCTCGGGCGCGGCGGCGATCTGCTCGTCCGTGTAGGGCACGCCCGCCACGCGCAGCGCCTTCATGCGGGCCTGCACCGGCCAGGCGTCCACGGGAGCTTTTTCCAGCCAGGGGTAACCCGGCATGATGGATTCGGGCACCAGGTCGCGCGGACTCACCAGGTGCAGGCGCTGCCATTCGTCGCTGTACTTGCCGCCCACGCGGTGCAGGTCGGGGCCGGTGCGCTTGCTGCCCCACTGGAAAGGGTGGTCGTAGACGTATTCACCGGCCACCGAGTAGTGGCCATAGCGCATGGTCTCGGCCACCAAGGGGCGGATCATCTGCGAGTGGCAGTTGTAGCAACCCTCACGCACGTAGATGTCGCGGCCGACCAGGCGCAGCGGCGTGTCAGGCACCACGCCTGCGATCGGCTGCGTGGTGGACTTCTGGAAGAACAGCGGCACGATCTCGACCAGACCGCCGACTGCCACCACCACGAGGATGAGGACGATCATCAACCAGTTGTTGGTTTCGACTTTTTCGTGTGAGAAAGACATGGTGTGGGTCTCTGGAGGTTCGGACTCAGGCGTGGGCCAGTTCGGCGGGGATGCGGCTGTCCTGGGCGCGGCCGGCCTGGATGGTCTTGAAGACGTTCCATGCCATCACGGCCATGCCGACGAGGTACATCACGCCGCCGAGGAAGCGGATCACGAAGTACGGGTGAGAGGCCTTGACGCTTTCGACGAAGGTGTAGGTGAGCGAGCCGTCGGTGCCGATGGCGCGCCACATCAGGCCCTGCATCACGCCCGCGATCCACATGGAGGCGATGTAGAGCACGATGCCGATGGTGGCCACCCAGAAGTGCACCTCGATCGCGCGGATGCTGTGCATCGCCTTCTGGCCAAAGAGGCGAGGCACCAGGTAGTACAGCGCGCCCATGGAGATGAAGCCCACCCAGCCGAGCGTGCCGCCGTGCACGTGGCCCACGGTCCAGTCGGTGTAGTGCGACAGGGCGTTGACGGTCTTGATCGACATCATCGGGCCCTCGAAGGTGGCGATGCCGTAGAAGGACAGGGCCACGATCATGAAGCGGATGATCGGGTCGTCGCGCAGCTTGTGCCAGGCGCCCGACAGCGTCATCACGCCGTTGATCATGCCGCCCCAGCTGGGCGCCAGCAGGATCAGCGAGAACACCATGCCCAGCGACTGCGTCCAGTCCGGCAGCGCGGTGAAGTGCAGGTGGTGCGGGCCGGCCCACATGTAGGTGAAGATCAGCGCCCAGAAGTGGACGATGGACAGCCGGTACGAGTACACCGGGCGCTCGGCCTGCTTGGGGATGAAGTAGTAGACGATGCCCAGGAAGCCTGCCGTGAGGAAGAAGCCCACCGCGTTGTGGCCGTACCACCACTGCACCATCGCGTCCTGCACGCCGGCATAGACCGAGTAGGACTTCCACAGCCCCGCGGGAATGCTGATGGCGTTGGTGATGTGCAGCAGCGCCACGGCGATGATGAACGAGCCGTAGAACCAGTTGGCCACGTAGATGTGGCGCACCTTGCGGATGCCGATCGTGCCGAAGAACACGATCGCGTACGCCACCCAGGCCACCGCGATGGCAATGCTGATCGGCCACTCGAGCTCGGCGTATTCCTTGCCGCGCGTGATGCCCAGGGGCAGCGTGATGGCCGCGGCCACGATGATGGCCTGCCACAGCCAGAAGTGCACGGCCGCCAGCCTGTCCGAGATCAGCCTGACCTGGCAGGTGCGCTGCACCACCCAGTAGCTGGTGGCAAAGAGCGCACAACCACCGAAGGCGAAGATGGCCGCGTTGGTGTGCAGCGGCCGCAGGCGACCGAAGGACAGCCACGGAATGTTGAAGTTCAGCGCCGGCCAGGCCATCTGGGCGGCAATGAACACGCCCACCAGCATGCTGACCACGCCCCAGACCACGGCCGCGATGGCGAACTGTCGGACGATCTTGTCGTTGTAGGTGGTGGCCCTGGCGGCCGACCAGGAAGCGGATCCGGCCGGTGCGGCAGAAAGGGGCAGATTGGCAGCGCTCATTTGAAAAACTTCCTTGAACCCAAGTCAGGGGCAGTGTGCCGGCCGGGGTCCATGCTCGCGTTGACCTGGATCAAGCTTTGCCAAAGCGCCGAGTGAGGAAGAGGCGAATGCAGTGCCCGATTCGTGGGCTGCCCAGGCGCGCACCGCCCCGCACGCTCAGCCGCAGCAGGTGCGGATGCGGATGCAGACTCGGTGGCTGACTCGCTGGTGGGTGCGGATGCGGATACGTGCGCGGATACGTGTGCGGGTGCGGGTGCAGGCGTGGCCGCCCTGCCCTTTCGCCTTCAGTCGGCGCGCGGCTCCTGCAGGATGCGCTGGGCTTCGCTTTCCACGTCCTCGAACTGGCCGGACCAGACGGCCCAGGCCAGCAAGCCCATGATGGCCAGGGCCAGCAGCACGGAGATCGGCACGAGCAGAAAGAGGATGTCCATCGGTGTCTTTCAGGCCGCAGCCGTGTCGGAGCGGTCCGGGGCCGGGGCGGCCTGGTCGCGGCGGGCGCCCCCGGGGGCGCGGGTGAGCCGGGCGGCATTGAGCACCACCAGCAGCGAACTGAGCGCCATGCCCAGGCCCGCCAGCCAGGCCGGCAGCGACCCGGTCAGCGCCAGGGGCACGCTGACGGCGTTGTAGAGCAGCGACCAGGCCAGGTTCTGCCGCACCACGCGCTGGGTGCGGCGGGCCTGGGCCAGCAGGTCGAGGATGCGCACCAGCGGCGCGGCGGGCATCACGAGGTCGGCCTGGGCCTGCGCCAGTGGCACCGAGGCGCCCACGGCCATGGACACGTGGGCACGGGCGAGCACCGGGCCGTCGTTCAGGCCATCGCCCACCATCAGCACCTTGCGCCCCTGCGCCTGCAACGCCTCCAGCTGTGCGAGCTTGTCCTGGGGCGTGCAGTCGCCGCGCGCCTGCGCCACCCCCAGGCGCTGGGCCACCCGCTGCACGGCCGCAGGGCGGTCGCCCGAGAGCAGTTGCACCTCCAGCCCCTGCGCCTGCAGCCGGGCCACCAGCGTGGCGGCGTCGGCGCGCAGCTGCTCGTCGAATTCGATGACCGCGATGCAGCCCTGGGCGTCCGCCAGGCACACGCGCATGCCGGCCTCGTCCGGCCAGCCTTCCAGCTCGGCCTGGCTGGCCCGGCAGAAAGCCGCACGGCCCAGTCGCAGCTCGCCCGCGATGCCCAGGACGGCGGCGCCCGCCACGCGACCTTCCAGGCCCTGGCCGGCGACTTCCAGCACCCGCTCGGCGGACCAGGCCGCACCGCCCGTGGGGCAGGCCTCGACCACCGCGCGCGAGACCGGGTGCAGCGACTGCCTGGCCAGCGCCGCGGCCAGGGACAGGGCCTGGGCCGGGCCCACGGCGGGCAGGCGGTTGCGGGCGCACAGGCGGATCTCGCGCAGGCCCATGCGGGCTTCGGTGAGCGTGCCGGTTTTGTCCAGCAGCACCGTGTCCACGGACTGCAGCGATTCCAGGGCCTGCAGCCTGCGCACCAGCAGGCCCTGGCGCGCCAGCCAGCCGGCGGCGCTGAGCAGGGCGCTGGGCGTGGCCAGCGAAAGCGCGCACGGGCAGGTGACCACCAGCACGGCGGCTGCGGCCAGCAGCCCCCGGGCCGGGTCGGTGGGCCACCACCAGGCAGCGGCCGCCGCAGCGGCCACCAGCACGCCCCAGAGGAAAGGCCGGGCCACGCGGTCGGCCAGCTGCGCCAGCGCCGGCTTGTCCACCGCGGCCTGCTGCATCAGCCTGACCATGCCGCCGTAGCGCGTGCCCTCGCCCATCTGCTGCACCTGCACCAGCACCGTGGTGCTCAGGTTGTGGCTGCCGGCCATGACCGCCTCGCCGACCGAGCGCGGCAACGGCCGCGACTCGCCGGTCAGCAGCGATTCGTCCACATGGCTCTGGCCCGCAACGAGCACGCCATCGGCGGCGAAGGCCTCGCCCGGCCGCACCTGGATCACGTCGCCCACGCGCAGCCTGCGCACGGCCACGGCCTCGAAGCCACCGCCTGCCCGCTGGCGCTGCACGCTGTGCGGCAGGCGCTGCATCAGCGCATCGAGCGCCCCGGCGGTGCGCTCACGCAGCCGCTGCTCGAGCCAGCGGCCGCTGAGCAGGAAAAACACGAACATGGTGAACGAATCGAAGTACACCTCGCCGCCCCACCAGCCCTGGGGCTCGAAGGTGGCGGCCGAGCTGAGCGCGAAGGTGATCAGGATGCCCAGCGAGACCGGCAGGTCCATGCTGATGCGGCGGTGGCGCAGGTCGCGCCAGGCGCTGGCCAGGAAGGGCTGGGAGGAAAACAGCAGCACCGGCAGGCTCAGCACCCAACTGGCCCAGCGCAGCAGCTGCGTGACATCGGGCGTGATGCTACCGGGCTCGGCGATGTAGGCCGGGTAGGCATACATCATGACCTGCATCATGCAAAAGCCGGCCACCAGCCAGCGCCAGAGCATCAGCCGCGACAGCCGCTTGTCCTCGGCCAGCACGGCCACGTCCAGGTCCGGCACGAGCCGGTAGCCATGCGGCTGCGCGGCCGCCAGCCACTGCGACGGCCGGGTCCGGGCCGCGTCCCACTGCACGCTCGCGCGCTGGGCCGCGCTGCTGACCTTGACCGAGCACACGCCTGGCACCGCCAGCAGCGCCTGCTCGACGGTGAGCGAGCAGGCGGCGCAGTACATGCCCTCTACCCGCACCTGCGACACCCAGCCCAGGCCTCCAGGGCCGGGGTGGCTGAAGCGCGACCATTCCTCGGGGTCGTCAAACACGTGCAGAGATTCCACCGGCGCCGCAGCCGGGTCGGCGGGCCCAGGGTTCTGGAAAGCGTGCTCGGGTAGCCCCAGGATGCTCATGGCGCCAGCTTAAGCGCGGGCCGCCCGCGGCGACTTGACCTGGATCAAGCCCGGCCGGCGCGCTGCGCCCTAGGCTTGCGGCACCGGCGCGCACCACACCGGACCCGAAGAGGCCGCCGGTGCCGACCAGGCCCCGGGCTCTTTCGCAGGAGATCGCCATGTACGAACGCATCCTCATTCCGACCGACGGCAGCCGGCTGTCGCTCAAAGCCTCGCGCGAGGGGCTCAAGCTGGCCGAGCTGATGGGCGCGCAGGTGGTGGCGCTCAACGTCGTGCCGCGCTACCCGGTGAGCTACTTCGAAGGGGGCACGGCCATCGGCGCCGACGAAGTGGGCCGCATCGAGTCGGACTGGGCCGCCAAGGCGCAGGCCGTGGTGGACCGCGTGCGCGAGCAGGCCCAGGCGCGCGGCCTGGAGGCCAAGGCCGTGACCGTGCGGTCCGACCTCGTGGCCGAGGCCATCATCGGCGCGGCCAAGAAGCACAAGTGCGACCTGATCGTGATGGCCTCGCACGGCCGCAAGGGCCTCAAGCGCCTGCTGCTGGGCAGCGAGACCCAGCACGTGCTGACGCATTCGCACATTCCGGTGCTGGTGCTGCGCTGAATGCGGTAGCGCAGCCTA
>CAYVGD010000025.1:0-16491 GCA_964450095.1 uncultured Polaromonas sp. | reverse complement strand
TATTCGGTCTTGAGCACGACCCAGGGGTTGCCGCCGTTCATGATGACGTTGCCGGCGCGGATTTCTTGAGCGATTTTCATAAAAGCCTGAAGGTGACGCCGCCGGAAGCCGTGTCCGCAGCGAGTTGGAAAAGACAGGTGGCCGGCTGGGCCGATGCCGCCTGTCTTGGGCGGGAAAGTGGGGTGGCTTGGCCCGAAAGGGCCCGGCTTTTCCCGAAAACTCGAAATTTTAGCTGGATTCGGCCACGAAACCGAGCAACTGGCTGACAAGATCGCGCTGCGCACAGAGCTGGGCGCGGCACCGTGCAGCCTGCTGTTGCCAGGCCGCCCAGGCCGCAGCGTCGCGGCAGGTCCAGGCGACGCCATCCGTCGGGGTCTGAGAGAGGTTCCATGCTGCATGCCATGCACGCGCCTCGGGGGTGGCCTGCACCCGGTCGAGAAAGGCCTGCAGCTTGGGATGGTGCGCGCCATCGTCCTGGGGGTAGATCTGCCACACCAGGGGGACACCGGCCCAGAGGGCGCGCACCAGCGAGTCTTCGCCCCGCACAAAGTTGAGTTCACAGGACCAGAGCAGGTGGTCGTAGTCGCGCTGGCTGAGGTGCGGCAGGTACTGAAGGGTCAGCCGCCCGGTTTCGGGGCGGTTGCGTTGCCAGGCCTGCACGGCCGCCGCAGCCCGCCCGGCGGTCACCAGCAGCTGCACCGGTCGGCCCAGGTGGCCCTGCAGTTGCCACTGGTCCAGGAGCGCGGCCAGGGCTTTGGGCTCGTAGCAAAACAGGCTGCAGCGAAAGGCGGCGGGTTCGGCAGCCATGCCCAGCCCGGCCAGCCATGCGTTTGCATCGAACGCCTGCCGGCGCGCGTCGAGGTCGGGTTCGCGCAGCAGGCCGCCGGTGCGTTCGCTGAAGCCGGGGTAGAAAAAGCGCTTGGTCCAGCCCCGGGCCGGCCCGGCCATGACCGGGGAGGGCAGGGTGTGGCTGCGCTCCACGTAGGCCTCGGCCGAAAGGTATTCCAGGTTGAGCCAGGCGGGCTGGGCGCCGCGGGTTTTTCGGGCCGCCGCCAGTGCGCGCAAGAAGGCTTCGGGGATGTCGCAGCCAAAGGCCTCGACCAGCACATCGCTGGCGGGCTCTGGCGCGCGGGACATCGATGTGGCCTCAGCCCAGACCTTGAGTTCCACGCCCGGCGTGCCGGCCGGCGCCATCCATTCCAGCGCGGTGGCGTCGTCCACCCACAGGCGCACGCGCTCGCCACGGCTGGCCAGGTCGCTGGACAGACGCCAGCACACGCCCAGATCGCCGTGGTTGTCGATCACGCGGCAAAAAATATCCCACTGAAGACCGAGACGCATCGCGGGATTGTCCACAATACGGCCCGACTGAATGCTGCGTCTGCCCGGCCGCGGCGCTGAGATCATGACCGCCCATACCGACACCCCATCTGCCAGCGAGCGCCCTGACTTTCCGCCCGAGCTGTTGGCCGAGGTGGCGTCCTTGCCTGCGCTGCCAGGTGTCTACCGGTACTTCGATGCCGAGGGCGGCGTGCTTTACGTGGGCAAGGCGCGCAACCTGAAAAAGCGCGTCAGCAGCTATTTCCAGAAGAACCACGGCGCCACCCGCATCGGGCACATGGTCGGCCGCATCGCGCGCATGGAGACCACGGTGGTGCGCTCGGAGGCCGAGGCGCTGCTCTTGGAAAACAACCTGATCAAGACGCTGAACCCGAGGTTCAACATCCTTTTCAGGGACGACAAGAGCTACCCCTACCTCAAGCTCACGGCCCTGCTGCCGGCCCGCGCGGCGCAGGCAGAAGGCCCGCAGCCGCAGCAGTACCCCCGCGTGGCCTATTACCGTGGCGCGGTGGAGAAGAAGCACCAGTACTTCGGGCCGTATCCCAGCGCGTGGGCCGTCAAGGACAGCATCCTTCTGCTGCAGAAGGTGTTCCGGCTGCGCACCTGCGAAGACACGGTCTTCCACAACCGCACGCGGCCCTGCCTGCTGTTCCAGATCAAGCGCTGCTCCGGTCCCTGCGTGGGCGAAATCTCGGCCGAGGACTACGCGCAGGACACGGCCAATGCCGCGCGTTTCCTGCGCGGGCAGACCCAGGAGATCCTGCGGGAGCTGGAGTCGCGCATGCTCGCGCATTCGGAGAAGCTGGAGTTCGAGCAGGCCGCCGACGTGCGCAACCAGATCCGCGCCATCTCACGCGTGCTGCACCAGCAAGCCATGGAGGTGGACACCGACAAGGACGCCGACATCCTCGCCGTGAAGGTGCAAGGCGGCAAGGCTTGCGTGAACCTGGCCATGGTGCGCGGCGGCAGGCACCTGGGCGACCGAGCCTATTTCCCGTCCCACGTGGACAGCGCCGCCGACCTTGCCGCAGTGGACAACGCGGCCGAGGCGCACGATGCGCACGAAGCGCCAGACGCCGAGGGTGAACCGGCCCGGCCCCGGCAGGTGCGCACCCGCCAAGTGGAGACCCTGGTGCTGGAGGCCTTCATCGCGCAGCACTACATCGACGTGCCGCCGCCACCGCTGCTGCTGGTGAGCCACGCGGTGGACAAGGACCTGGTGCGCGCCCTGGGCGACCAGGCGGGTGTGCGCATCCAGGCGGTGCACAACCCGCGCGAGCAGCGGCGCATCTGGCTGGAGATGGCGCAGAAAAACGCCGATCTCCAGTTGGCGCGGCTGCTGGCCGAGGAAGGCTCGCAGCAGGCGCGCACGCGGGCGCTGGCGCTTGCGTTGGACCTGCCCCAGGTCGAGTTGGACCAGTTGCGCATCGAGTGCTTCGACATCTCGCACACGGGGGGCGAATTCACCCAGGCCTCCTGCGTGGTGTTCCAGAACCACCGCATGCAGGGCTCGGAATACAAGCGTTTCAACATCGAGGGCATCACCCCCGGCGACGATTACGCGGCCATGCGCCAGGTGCTCACCCGCCGCTACAGCCGTGTCGCCGAGGCCATGCGTGAGGCGGGCGGCGAAGACGCGAAGGCGCGCATGCCCGACCTGGTGCTGGTCGACGGCGGCAAGGGCCAGGTGTCCATGGCGCGCGAGGTGTTCGAGGAACTGGGCCTGGACTTGGGGCTGATCGTCGGGGTGGAAAAGGGCGAGGGCCGCAAGGTCGGCCTGGAAGAACTGGTCTTCGCCGACGGGCGGGAGAAGGTCTACCTGGGCAGCGATTCAGCCGCGCTCATGCTGGTGGCGCAGATCCGCGACGAGGCGCACCGCTTTGCCATCACCGGCATGCGTGCCAAGCGCGACAAGGTGCGCGTGGGCACGAGCAAGCTCGAGGACATCCCGGGCGTGGGCCCCAAAAAGCGTGCGGCGCTGCTGCGGCGTTTTGGTGGCATCCGAGGCGTGGCGTCCGCCAGTGCGGAGGACCTGGCCACGGTGGAGGGCGTCTCCCGTGCGCTGGCCGATGACATCTACCGGGCCCTGCATTGAAGCCCGCGCCCTGCGGCCCGGGCGTGCACCGGCGCCGTGCCAAAATCACCCCATGTTCCTGACCATCCCCACCCTCATGACGTGGACGCGCATCGTTGCGATCCCGCTGATCGTGGTGGTGTTCTACCTGGACCTGCCGGCCTCCACGCGCAACCTCGTGGCCACGGTCATGTTCGTGCTCTTCGCGCTGACCGACTGGCTCGATGGTTACCTGGCCCGCCGCTTGAACCAGACCTCGGCCTTCGGCGCCTTCCTCGATCCGGTGGCCGACAAGTTCCTGGTGTGCGCCTGCGTGCTGGTGCTGGTGCACCTGCAGCGCGCCGACGTGTTCGTGGCGCTCATCATCATCGGGCGCGAGATCGCCATTTCTGCGCTGCGCGAGTGGATGGCGCTCATCGGCGCCAACCGCAGCGTGGCGGTTCACATGCTGGGCAAGGTCAAGACCACACTGCAGATGGTGGCCATTCCCTTCCTGCTGTTTGACGGCATGCTGCTGGGCCTGCTGGACACCCGGCAGTGGGGCACATGGCTGATCTGGCTGTCGGCCGTGCTCACCGTGTGGTCGATGGTGTACTACCTCCAGAAGGCGATCCCCGAGATCCGGGCGCGCTCCCAATGAGCGGCACGTCCCGCCAGGACGCGTGGCTGGTGGCCATGCCCGTGGTGTTCGTGCTCATCTGGAGCACCGGCTTCATCGTGGCGCGCTTTGGCATGCCCCATGCCCCGCCGTTGACCTTCCTGATGTGGCGCTACACGCTCTCCATCTTGTGTTTCCTGCCCTGGATCCTCCTGGCCCGCGTGGCCTGGCCCCAGGATCGCCGGCAACTTGCGCACCTGGCGGTGACCGGTGTGCTCATGCATGCGGGGTACCTGGGCGGCGTCTGGGCGGCGGTCAAGGCCGGCATGGGCTCGGGTCTGTCGTCTTTGATCGTGGGTGTTCAGCCGGTGCTCACGGCGATCTGGCTTTCCACGCTCTCGCGCGACCTGGGCCAGCCTGCCGTGTCACGGCGTCAGTGGCTGGGGCTGCTGCTGGGCTTTGCCGGGCTCGTGATGGTGGTGTGGCGCAAGCTCACGATGGGGACGCCGCTGGACCATGTCACGCCGCAGAACCTGGCCTTTGCCGTGGCCGCGCTGCTGGCCATCACCACCGGAACGCTGTATCAAAAGCGCCATGTCAAGCCCTGCGACGTGCGCACCGCCAACACGGTGCAACTGGCAGCCGCGGCGGTCGTGACGCTGCCGCTGGCCTTGCTGGAGCCCGAGGGCATGCAGTGGAACGGCCAACTCGTGGGGGCCATGGCCTGGTCGGTGCTGGGGCTGACGCTGGGAGGCTCCTCGCTGCTCTACTTGCTCATTCAACGCGGTGCGGCCGCCTCGGTGGCCAGCCTCATGTACCTGGTGCCGCCCACCACGGCCCTCATGGCCTGGGTGCTGTTTGACGAGCAGATCACTGCCGTCACGCTGCTCGGGACTGCCATCACGGCCGTGGGCGTGAGCCTGGTCGTGCGGCCGGCACCTGCGAAGGCCTGAGCGGCGGCTGCCATGGCGCGTCGGCCCACTGCGCGGCCAGGAACGACTGCAGCAGCCGCAGCCTCAGCGGCATGCGACCGCGGTGTGGCGCGATCCAGTGCACATCGGCGTCGCGCATGGCCCAGTCGGGCAGCACGCGCACCAGCGTTCCCTGCCGAAGCGGTTCGGCCACGTCCCAGAGACTGCGCAGCATGATGCCGTGCCCGGCCAGGCACCAGTCGCGCACCAGTTCCCCCGAGTTGCTCGACAGCGGCCCCGACACCCGCACCACGGCGCGCGTGCCTCCCGCGTGGCGGCTGAGCCGCCATTCGTCAAAGCGCTGCCCCTGTCCGGTGTCGCCGCCGTTTTCACGCACCACGAGGCAATCATGTTGTGAGAGCTCCTCGGGCGTGGCAGGCGGCGTGCGCCCGCCCAGGTACCGGGGCGCGGCCACGAGCACGCGCTGGTTGCGCGCGAGTTTTCGCACCACCCAGTCCGCGGCCACCTGGGCTGGTGGGCTCCAGAGCCAGACCGCGGCATCGAGCCCGACGCTGGCGAGTGCAGGCAACTGCTCGGTGAGGTGCAGTTCCACCCGCACGGCAGGATGCAGGCGCTGGAATTCCGCCAGGGCGGGCCCCAGCCATTGGCGTCCGAAGCCGAAGCTGCTGGCCAGCCGGAGGGTGCCCACGGCCCGGTTCTGCTGCTCGCGCAGTGCGTTCTCTGCGGCCTGAAAGTCCCCGAGGATGCCGCGGGCGTGCTCGCACAGCACCAGACCCTCGGCCGTGGGGCTCACCCGCCGGGTGGTTCGCTGGAAAAGCCGCATGCCCAGGCCGGCTTCCAGCGCTGCCAGGCGTTTGGTGACAGCAGGCGGCGTGAGGCCCAGGCGATGGGCGGCTTCGCTCAGCTGCCCGCCGGCCTGGATGGCCAGCACCAATTCAAGGTCACTTCGGTCCATTGTTTCTTTCTTGGCATGAATCAATTGCCCGATTATTTCCTTCGTGCTTGATAAGCTTGTGCTTTTCTGGGCCGGCCCTGCCGGTCCCTCGGTTTGTCTTCAAGGAGCGCAGCATGAGCAAGAAACACCGCATCGCCGTCATCGCAGGCGATGGGATCGGGCAGGAAGTGATGCCCGAGGGCATTCGCGTGCTGGATGCCGCAGCCCGCAAGTTCGGCATCGACCTGCACTTCGATCATTTCGATTTCTCGAGCTGGGAATACTTTGAAAAGCACGGAAAAATGCTTCCCGACGACTGGAAAGACCAGATCGGCGGTCACGACGCCATCTACTTCGGCGCGGTGGGCTGGCCCGACAAGATCCCCGACCATGTCTCGCTCTGGGGCTCCCTGCTCATGTTCAGGCGGGAGTTCGACCAGTACATCAACCTGCGTCCCGCCCGTTTGATGCCGGGCATCGTCTGTCCGGTGGTGCGTCGCGACGGCAGCCCCCGCCAGCCCGGCGAGATCGACTTCTACATCGTGCGTGAGAACACCGAGGGCGAATACTCCAGCATCGGGGGCAAGGCCTTTCCTGGCACCGAGCGTGAGTTCGTGCTGCAGGAGTCTGTGTTCACGCGGGTCGGCGTGGACCGCGTGCTCAAGTTCGCGTTCGAGCTGGCGCAATCGCGCCCCAAGAAGCACCTGACGAGTGCCACCAAGTCCAACGGCATTTCGATCTCCATGCCCTATTGGGACGAGCGCGTGGCCGAGATGGCCCAGGGCTACCCGGGGGTGCGCCTCGACAAGTTCCACATCGACATCCTCACCGCCCACTTCGTGCAGCGGCCTGACTTCTTCGACGTGGTGGTGGCCAGCAACCTGTTCGGCGACATCCTGAGCGACCTCGGACCGGCCTGCACGGGCACCATCGGGATCGCGCCCAGTGCCAACCTCAACCCCGAGCGCAAGTTTCCCTCGCTGTTCGAGCCCGTGCACGGCTCGGCGCCCGACATCGCCGGCAGGTTCATCGCCAACCCGATCGGGCAGATCTGGTGCGGCGCCATGATGCTCGAGTTCCTGGGGCACAAGGACGCGCACGATGCGGTGCTGAACGCCGTCGAGGCGGTGCTGCAGCCCGGCAGTGGCGCTCCCCGCACGCCCGACCTGGGCGGCACCGCTCGCACCCAGGACCTTGGCCGCGCCATTGAAGAGGCGCTGGGCTGAAGGCCGGGCGGGGGTGCGTGTCGGGCTGGCAACAGGGCGGCTCCGTCCTGTCCAGGGCGGGTGATTGCTCGTCAATTGGGCTTAGAATCCGCCTCCGCGCCGCCAGGGGGCTGATGGTCCCTGGCGCCGCGTCATGGAGCGGGCCCACGAGGGCGCCTGCATCCACAGAATCCCCTTTGGTCTGGCCTGGCAGGCCGAGCGGCATGGCCGCCGCCGCTGGAGTCAGTCCGTCAACCCACCACTGAAAAAACATCGAGGGCCCCATGAACAAGACAGAACTCATCGAGCACATCGCCAAGCACGCTGACATCTCCAAGGCCGCCGCCACCCGCGCGCTGGAGTCGACGCTGGGCGCCGTCAAGACCACGCTCAAGAAGGGCGGTACCGTCTCGCTCGTGGGCTTTGGCACCTTTGCCGTGGGCAAGCGTGCAGCGCGCACCGGCCGGAACCCCCAGACGGGCGCCGCGATTAAAATCAAGGCCGCCAAGGTTCCGAAATTCCGTCCCGGCAAGGCATTGAAGGACGCTCTCAACTGAGGGCTCCGACATCGCAGAGTTGAGGCGGGTGCTTAGCTCAGTTGGTAGAGCGGCGCCCTTACAAGGCGTAGGTCGGGGGTTCGAGCCCCTCAGCACCCACCAGTGACTTCACAGTCAAAAGGCGAACCGGGGTTCGCCTTTTTTGCGTCAGGACATGACCGGCTAGGCCGGTCTGCGTGCACGGTTCACCCACAGGAAATCACCATGTTCGATTTCGTTCGCAAGCACAACAAGCTCATGATGGGCGTGCTGTTTCTGCTCATCGTTCCTTCGTTTGTGCTTCTTGGCCTCAACGACTACGGCCAGCCCGGCGCCAAGACGGTGGTCGCCCAGGTCGACGGCCGTGAGATCACGCAGGCCGAGTGGGACGCTGCGCACCGCAACGAAGTGGACCGCCTGCGCGCGGCCATGCCGACGCTGGACATCAAGCTGCTGGACTCCCCCGAAGCACGGTACGCCACGCTTGAGAGCCTGGTGCGCGAGCGGGTGCTTCGCGCCGCCGCCAACCGGCTTCACCTGGGCGCCAGCAACCAGCGCGTGGCCCAGGAGTTGCAGAACGACCCGCAGATCGCCATGCTGCGCAAGCCCGACGGCACGCTCGACATGGAGCGCTACCAGCAACTGCTGCGTGCGCAGGGCATGAGCCCCGAAGCGTTCGAGGCGGGCGTGCGCGCCGACCTGTCGAGCCGGCAGATGCTGCAGGCCGTGGCCGGCACCTCCGTGGCGTCTCCTGCGGTGGCGGACACCGCGCTGGGCGCGTATTTTGAAAAACGCAGCGTCAAGCTTGCGCGCTTTTCGCCCGCCGAGTACGCCGCGCGCCTGCAGCCCACCGACGCCGACCTCGAGCAGTACCACCAGGCCAATGCCCGCCAGTTCACGCTGCCCGAGACGGCACAGGTGGAATACGTTGTGCTGGACAGCGATGCCGTGGCCCGCACGCTGGTGCCCAGCGACGCCGAACTGCGCAGCTTTTACGAACAGAACGCGCAGCGCCTGGCCGGCAAGGAAGAGCGCCGCGCCAGCCACATCCTGATCAACGCGCCCCAGGCCGCTGCCAAGGCCGAGCGCGAAGCGGCCCGCACCAAGGCAGCCGGCCTGCTGGCCGATCTGCGCAAGTCGCCTGAGCGCTTCGCGGCCACCGCCCGCCAGCATTCGCAGGACGCCGGCTCAGCGGCCGCAGGCGGCGACCTGGGGTTCTTTGCGCGTGGAGCGATGGTCAAGCCTTTTGAGGATGCGGCCTTTGCGCTCAAGCAGGGCGAGATCAGCGAACTGGTAGAGACCGAATTCGGCTTTCACATCATCCGCGTCACCGAGGTCAAGCAACCCAAGGCGCGCAGCTTCGAGGACATGAAACCCGAGCTCGCGGCTGAATTCCGCAAGCAGCAGCTCACCAAGAAATACGCAGAGGCTGCGGAACAATTCACGAACGGCGTCTATGAGCAGCCCGACAGCCTCAAGCCCACCGCCGACAAGCTCAAGCTCCAGGTGCAGGTCGCGGCCGGCGTGACCCGCGAGGCCGCACCCAATGCCAAGGGCCCGCTCGCCAATGCCAAGGTGCTGGCCGCCATCTTCTCGGCCGACGCGCTGGAGAAAAAGCGCAACACCGAAGCCATCGACATCGGAGGTGGCTCTCTGGTGGCCGCCCGGGTGGTGCAGCACACACCGGCCCGCGTGCTCCCCGTGGCTGAAGTCAGGGAGCAAGTCAAGGCCCGTTGGCTGGCCACGCGCAGCGCCGAAGAAGCCCGCAAGGAAGGCGAGGCCAAGCTGGCAGCCTGGAAAGCCAAGCCCGAGGAAGCGAAGCTGCCTGAGTCGCTCACCGTTTCACGCGCCGACGCGCGCAGCTTGCCGCAGTCGCTGATCGACGCTGCGCTTCGTGCCGACCCTGCTGCGCTTCCTCAGTTCACAGGCGTGGACCTCGGCGCGCAGGGCTATGCCGTCCTGAAGGTGGAGCAGGTGCTGCCGCGCGAGCAACGGGACGAAAACCAGACCCGCGCCGCCCGCAACCAATACCGGGAGTGGTGGGCGTCGGCAGAGGGCCTGGCTTACTACAAGTGGCTGCAGCAGCGCCTGAAGGCCGAGATCAAGGCACCGAAGCCGACCCCCCAGGTCACGGCCAAGGCCTGAGGCCACCTCGGGTGAGCGGTGTGCTGCTCCCCCGAGAAGGCTGCGCCCAGCGCTCGGGAAGCACCTGAGTTGGGGCTATAATCGCAGGCTCCGGTGGCTGTAGCTCAGTTGGTAGAGTCCAGGATTGTGATTCCTGTCGTCGTGGGTTCGAGTCCCATCAGCCACCCCAGAAAAATCATCGACTTGGCCCCGCTTCACAAGAGCGGGGCTTTTTCGTTTCTGGCCAGTCGCTCAGCAGCCGCGTCAGGCCGGGAGTCATCTTGTCGTTGTGTGTCGCCAGGGTTGCAGGCTGCCTCTGACGGGTAGTCTCATCGGTGGACTGTACTGAGCATTGCTTTGGTGCACCAGTGACCCAGGTCACTGGCAATTCGCCGGTGACGCGTCCATCGCACCCAAGCTGCCAAGGTCTGCGGTGGTGAAGAACTGCTTTCCGGCCACAAGCGCTCTGAGACAAGAGCGCTGTGTGGACTTGTTCAGATACCTGCCTCAACACCTGCCAGTGGTTTGAGGCGGGTCGCCGTCGTGCGTGGCTACGACGACATGCGCGACAAGACGTCAAAGACCGCGGCCGTGTCGTGTTCGGCATGCCCCAGGGCCATTGCAGCGTTGTAGATGGGAACGGTCGCCGCGAACAGGGGCGCAGGCACCTGCGATTCCTCCAGCGCCGCGGCGATCAGCCGCATGTCCTTTTGCCAGATACCCACCTTCATCGTGGCCGTTTTCCACCCGCTGTCTTCCATCAGCGGTCCCCTGACCTGCAGCATGCGGGAGCCCCCTGCGCCGTCGCTCAGGACCTTGACGGCCATGGACGGTGGGATGCCCCAGCGCTGCCCCAGAAGCAAGGCCTCGGCCGTCGAGACGTTGTGAATGGCCACAAGCAGGTTGGCCATGAGCTTCATCTTCATCCCGTTGCCAAACCGACCCAGGTCAAAGCAGTTTTTCGCAAAGCCCGCGAACACAGGTGCCAACTGTCGAATGGCCGGTTTGGGACCGCTCGCATAGACCGTGAGGTCCTTGTGGACCGCCTGTGCGCCGGTGCCGGACAAGGGGCAGTCCAGCATCACGATGCCGCTGGCCTTGAGCAAGTTCCGCGCGGCCACTTTGTCGGCAATGTCCAGGGTGCTGGTCTCGACCACCAGCAGGTGGCGTTTGCCGCGGCTTGCGATCTGTTGCGCCGAGTCGTGCAGCGCCCCTGCGGAGGGCAGCGAGCAGATCAGGACGTCCGCCTCGCTGGCCAGGTCTGCCGCGTTTTTCCGGGGAATGCCGCCTGCTGCCTTCAGCCGCTTGAGCGCCTTCGGGTCTGGGTCGTAGCCCGAAACCTCAAAGCCCGACTTGGTGAGGTTGACCGCCATGGCGTGACCCATGATGCCCACCCCCAGCATGCCGATGCGTTGCGGGGACGCGCTGGACTTTGAGGCCCGAGGTTTGTTTGCGGCGGTTCTCATCACGGGGAGGGCGTCTGGAAAGGGATGGTTGGGGAAAAAGAGGTGGACCTCAGGATCTTGGTCTCCTGCTGCAGGACCACACCCAGATCCAGCAAGGCCTGCCGGTAGGGCTGCCAGCCCGGGTCGGCCTCCATCAGCGCGCGGCGCCGCTCACGCTCGGCGAGGCTGGCAAACCCCCAGAGGTGAACAACCTCGTTGAGTGGGCCGATCTCGGACACATAAAAACCGATCATGTGTCCGAGATGCTTGATCTGCAGGGGAAGCCCCGCACTTTCGTACAACCGGAGGAAGTCACCAGTGTGCAGAGGCTTGAGGCTGTAAGTGCGGAGCTCGACGATCACGTCATTTCCCTCAGTCGACCTTGATGTCCAGGTCGCGCACGACCTTGTTCCAGAAGGCGTAGTCGGAGTTGGCCACGGCGTCCAGGGCTGCCGCGGTGGTGCCCGTCGGAGTCAGGCCCAGGTCGGTCAAGCGGGTCTGGATTTCCGGCGTCCTGACGATCTTGACGATCTCGGTGTTCAGCCGCGCGATGATTTCGTTGGGCGTCCCGGCGGGCGTGAAGAAGCCGTGCCAGGAACTGCCGATGACACCGTTCACATCCAGGTTGGCATCGAACTCGGTCATCGTGGGCACGTCCGGAAGACCCGGGATGCGCTGCGGCCCGGAAATGCCCAGTGCCTTGATCTTGCCGGCCTTGATGTTGGGAATGGCGGTGGTGGAGGCTTCGATCGACAGGCTGACCACACCACTCATTACATCGGGCGCCGGGTTGGTCCGGTAGGGCACGTGGTTGAGTTTGATGCCCAGCCGCTGGGCCCACGCCTCCATCGCCACGTGCGGCTGGGAGCCCACGCCCAGGGACGCAAAGTCGATCTTGCCCGGGTTCTTCTTGGCGAACTCGACCATCTCCTTCATGTTGTTGAAGGGCGTCTTCGGGCTGGCCGTCAGCACGTGAGGCACCAGCAGGATTTGGCTCACCGCCTTGAAGTCGCGCGGCGGGTTGTACTTAGGGTCCCTGTAGACGTTGGGCGCGATGGCATGCGTGGCCTTCACGCTGTAGAACAGGTTGTAGCCATCCGCGGGGGTGGCTGCGGCCGCAACAGCGCCGATCATGCCGCCTGCGCCCGGCCGGTTGTCGACCACCACCGGCTGGCCCATGGCCGTAGCGAGCTTGTCGGCAATCAGCCGCGCCACCACGTCCGGCGACAGGCCGGCGGCGAACGGAACGATCAGCTTGATCGGGCGGTTGGGATAGCCCGCCGTCTGTGCGAAAGACGTCGGCAAGGCCATCGCCGCGGCGGCGCCGGCGCCAAAGGTAAGCAAGTTTCTGCGTTTCATGGTTTTGTCTCCTGATGGATGGGTCTTCAACTACACACACACATGGGTGGGGTCAACGCCCACCTGACACGTCGACCAGTGCACCGTGCACATAGCTCGATCGTTTTTCACACAGGAAGGCAACCACGTCGGCCACTTCCTCTGCAGTTCCGGCCCGCCCGATTGGAACGGTGGGCCCCACACGCTGCACCAGCTCCTGTCCACCGTGTGCTTCGTGGATGTCGGTGTCGATCAGGCCGGGGCGCACCGCATTCACGCGGATGCCATGCGGCGCGAGCTCCTTGGCCAGTGCCAGGGTGAAGCTGTCGATCGCGCCCTTGGACGCCGCATAGTGCGCCTCGTTGGGCATGCCCCCATGGCGCGCCGCCGCCGACGACATGTTGACCACCGCGCCACCGGCGCCGCCGCGCTGTGTGGACATGCGGCGCGCCGCTTCGCTGACGCAGAAAAAGCTGCCCAGCACGTTGGCACGGAAAACGGCGGTCAGGTGCGCGTCGTCCGCATCGAGGATGGACGTTGGCTTGCCGACCACGCCAGCGTTGTTGACGAGCGCATCCAAGCGTCCGAACGCTTGTTCGCAGGCAAGGAACAGCCGGGCAATGTGCTCGCGGTCGGAGATGTCGGCCTGCACGGTGAGTGTCTTGGCGCCCAGGGCGCGCGCCTGGGCCTCTGTGTCCTGGGCTGCCTGCTGGTTGGCGACGTAGCTGAAGCAGACGTCCCAGCCCTGCTGTGCAAGCGCCAGGACGACCGCGCGCCCGATGCCACGGCTGCCACCGGTGATGAGTGCAACCGGCCGAGAAGTGTTGTGTGCGTTCGTCATGGTGTCTTTGTTCAGCGCGTCAGCAAAGGGTTGAGAAATGCGCCACGCCCGCCGCAGCCACAATGCCGTCCTCGCTGGACTGCACGCCCGAAATGCCGATGGCGCCAACAAACTGGCCATCGCGCACCAGAGGCAGCCCGCCCTCGATGGGGGTCGCCCCCGGCAGCATCATCATGACGTTGCGTCCGCCCTTGACGGCGGTTTCGATGGCCAGCGTCGGCCGCTTGAAGAGCAGGGCCGTCTTGGCTTTTTCAACGGCCACCACACTGGACGCCTTCTGTGTGCCGTCCAGGCGCTCGAGGTACATCAGGTGAGCGCCGTCATCGACAATCGCAATCACGACGTTCCAGTTGTTTTCTGCCGCACACGCCCGGCAGGCTTGCGCAATTTGCTTGGCGTCATCGATGGAAAGTGCCCACTGGCTGTGCATAAATGCTCCGGTTATTATTTGAAAAGAGTCAAGGGTCTGATCACGTCATGAACAACACAGCTGCCCCATCAGTGCCCGATGAAGACTGGTCCCGATTGACACCGATCACGGGCACCACCTTGCGGGAGCAGGTGACCCAGTCGGTGCGCAGTGCGCTGATGAACGGACACTTCAAGCCCGGCCAGGCCGTGACTGTGAAGTCGCTGTGTGAAAAACTCCATTCCAGCGTCATGCCCACGCGTGAGGCCGTCAACCGGCTGATTGCCGAGGGCGCCCTGGAACTGCGCGCCAACCGCACCGTGACGGTACCCCTGGTGTCCCTGCGGGAGTTCAACGAACTCACCGAGCTGCGTTGCATCGTGGAAGGGCTGGCTGCCGTCCAGGCGATTGAACATGTCACCCCTTCGCACGTGGAGCGCCTGCAGACCCTTGAGCGGCAGATGGTGGACTCCATTGAAGCGAACAACGTCGATGCCTTCCTTCACGCCAATGCCCAATTCCATTTTTCGATCTACAGGCTCGGCACCACGCCCTACACCTTGTCGATCATTGAAAGATTGTGGGTGAGGGTAGGGCCCTTGATCCGTTTCTGCCTGACTGACGAGGGCATGAGCGGATTCAACGGTGTTCACCACGACATGCTTCACAGCCTGAAGAGCGGCAATGCGCAGGCGCTCAGCCGCGCCATCCAGGCGGACATCGTGGGCGCAGCCACCACCATCAGAAACACGCATGATCTCTGGATGGCCGACGCTTAGAAGTTGACCTGCGCCGCGCCCTTGAGCTGCAGGATGTCCCGGGCCTGCGCAGGCGTGGCAATCTCCAGGCCCATGCCCTCGAGGATCTGGCGAACCTGTCGAACCTGCTCTGCATTGCTCTTGGCAAGCTTGCCCTTGCCCAGCCAGAGACTGTCCTCGAGGCCCACGCGCACGTGGCTGCCCATGCTGGCCCCCATGGCGGCAATGCTCAATTGGTGACGTCCGGCACCCAGCACCGACCACTGGTAGTTCTTTCCGAACAACCTGTCGGCTGTGCGCCGCATGTGCATCACGTCCTCCGGATGCGGTCCGATGCCCCCCAGGATCCCGAAGACGGTCTGGATGAAAAACGGCGGCTTGATGACCCCTTTGTCTGCAAAGTGGGCCAGGTTGTACAGATGCCCGACGTCGTAGCACTCCAGCTCGAACCGGGTGCCGTTTTCAGCGCAGGCCCTCAGGGCATATTCAATGTCCTTGAAGGTGTTGCGGAAGATGAGGTCGCGGCTGTTTTCCAGGTGCTCCCGTTCCCACTCGTGCTTGAACTCGGTGAAGCGCTCAAGCATCGGGAACAACGCAAAGTTGAACGAGCCCAGGTTGAGCGACGCCACCTCGGGTGAAAAGCGCATGGAGGGCTGTATCCGCTCATCGATCTTCATGAACGGTGAGCCACCGCTGGTGAGGTTCAGCACAGCCTCGGTTCGGCTCTTGATCTGCGGCAGGAATTTGCCAAAGGCCTCCGGGCTTTGATCGGGCTTGCCGGTGACCGGGTCCCGGGCATGAAGGTGAATGACGGCAGCGCCTGCGTCCGCAGCCTCCACCGACGCCTCGATGATTTCCTCTGGCGTCACCGGCAGATAGGGCGACATCGAGGGCGTGTGGATGGCGCCGGTCACTGCGCAGGTGATGATCACTTTTCCCATGTCAGATGCGGCCCAGAAGGATTCCTGTTGATGTTTGATCAATCGTAGGGCGAGGCTCTGGAACAACTCATCGTGTTAACCCTAGGGGTGCCGGTCCAAGACAGCGCGGGCTTGCAAGTGAGGCACGCCTTCGGCAATGCAAAGCACTCACTTGAAGACATCAGTCGCTTGAGTGACACGACAACGCCGCTGACCCGATGTGACTGCATTGGCACCGTTGAAAGTCCAAGCGCTGGGTGGCGAGCAAGCCTTCGTGCCTTGCATGCGGCCCCTTGATGCATGAAGCCTCCACACGGCAAGACGCGTTGGCATGCGCCGACAGGGTTCTGCGGTGCCGACCATCGGCGCACTTGTTCTTTGATGCGCTTAATGCCTGTTGACAGTCGGCGGGAGGGCCCGTCGCTGCACCACAGGAGGACCATGACGTGCGTTTAAAAATCGACAAGTTGAAGCTGGATGGCACCGCATCCGACGACTGGCTGCGCGGAGCGGCAGGCAATGACCAGTTGAGGGGTGGCCAGGGGAACGATGAGCTCTACGGCGGCCTGGGCAACGACCGCCTGTGGGGTGGCGCCGGCAATGACCGCCTCCAGGGCCAACCCTTCGCCGAGCCCGGCGCTTTGCGCAGCGAGGTCAATGTGATGCGGGGCGGCGAGGGCGACGATGCCTACTTTGTGTATGGCGCAGGCGACCGGGTCATCGAAAAGGCAGGTGAGGGCAACTGCGCTTCGACGCGACGCAGCAACAACTGGCGCTCTTTGTGGATCCCTTCGTGACCCAGCCAACCGCGGTGATCCAGGTGTTCAATCTCCCAGGCACCGAGACGTTCGATCCGCAATGGCTGACCATCGGCATGCTGGCTTGAACGGTCGCCCGGTGCTGCGCTGTTCCGCGCGAGTCCCTGCTCCCCAGCACAAGGGCTTTGGGGCCATGGCCTGAGCAACTGCGGGCCAGCGCAAACAGCCCGTTGCGGTTTTTAGGCGGACAGCGAGGCATCGCGAGGGTTTCGCGAGAC
>CAYVGD010000024.1:0-16663 GCA_964450095.1 uncultured Polaromonas sp. | reverse complement strand
GTGAAGATGGCGTTGCGGTTGTAGAGCAGGTGATGCGCGGTGATGGTGGCGCCCAACAGTTCGTTGCCCTCGCTCACGTACTGCGCAGCCTCACGCGTGGTGATGTGTTCGAACACCACCTTCAGCGCCGGGAAATCGCGGCGCAGCGGGATCAGGTGCCGGTCGATGAACACCGCCTCGCGGTCAAACAGGTCGATGTCGCTGCTGGTCACCTCGCCATGGACCAGCAGCAGCATGCCGGCCTTCTGCATGGCCTCCAGCACGGGGTAGATCTTCCTGAGTTCGGTCACGCCCGCATCGCTGTTGGTGGTGGCACCGGCCGGGTAGAGCTTGGCGGCCACGACGCCCGCCTCCTTGGCGCGGGCAATTTCCTCGGGCGCCAGGTTGTCAGTGAGGTAGAGCGTCATCAGCGGCTCGAAGCTCAGGCCCGCAGGCACGGCGGCGCGGATGCGGTCGCGGTAGGCGATGGCCTGCCCGGCCGTGGTCACCGGCGGCTTGAGGTTGGGCATGATGATGGCGCGGCCGAACTGGCGCGCCGTGTGCGGCACCACGGTGTGCAGCGCGTCCCCATCGCGCACGTGCAGGTGCCAGTCGTCGGGGCGGGTGAGGGTCAGGCGTGTGGTCATCCGGCCATTGTCCCAAAACCGCGGCGCCCCCCAGTGGAGCCGAACGCCCGGCATGCGGCGCCCCGCCGCCGGGCCCGGCTCAGTCCAGCGCGGACATGCCCGCCGGCCCCACGCCGTCCTCGGCCAGGCGGCTCCACAGTGCCTGGGCGGCCGTCTTGGGGGGATGCCGGCCTCCGGGCTTTTCGCGGTAGAGGCGAATCTCCAGCCGCACTTCGAGGCCTGCGGCAGCGCGCAGCAGCCGGCCCTCGGCCACGTCACGCTGCACGGCGCTGGCCGGCAGGAAGGCCATGCCCTGCCCTTTGAGCGCCATGGCCTTCAGGCCTTCGGCCATGTCGGTCTCGTAGATGCGGTCCAGGTGCACGGCCGCGGGCGCTTGCCGCAGCACCCAGTCCACCATGCGCCCCAGGTAGGCGCCGGGCGCGTAGCCCAGGTAAGGCACAGGCTGGCCGGGCGCGCCGGGCAGCTCATGCAGCGGCCGGCCCCGTTCGTCGGGCGCCACGAAGGGGGCGAGCGTCTCCTGCCCGAGCACCCGCATCTCGTAGCGCTGCGGGTCGAGCTGGATGGGCTGCGCCTCGTGGTGGTAGGCCATCAGCAGGTCGCAGCTGCCTTCCACCAGGCGCAGCATGGCATCGTGCACGTTGAGTGCGATCAGCCGGCTCTTGAGCGGGAAATGCTCGCGCAGCGCGCTCACCCAGGCCGGGAAGAAAGTAAAAGCCAGCGTGTGGGGCACCGCGAACTCCACCATGTCCTGCGCCGCCGCCGTGTGGCCGCGCAGCATGGCCCGCGTGGACTGCAGGCCTTGCAGCATCTCCAGCGCCTGCGCGTAAAGGGTTTCGCCAGCGGGCGTGAGCCGCGTGGGGTAGGAGCTGCGGTCCACCAGGTCCGTGCCCGCCCAGGCCTCCAGCGCCTGGATGCGCCGAGAAAACGCCGGCTGCGTCACATGCCGCAGCTGCGCCGACCGGCTGAAGCTGCGGGTTTCAGCCAGACTGATGAAGTCTTCAAGCCATTTGGTTTCCATGGCGGGCAGGGGTCGGTGACTCGGAAAGCTGGCGACTGTAAATCAGGCCCCGGACGCCGGCTCGTCGTGCCCCTGCAGCTGCATCGTCCACATCTGGGCATAGCGGCCGCCCTGGGCCAGCAGGTCGGCATGCGTGCCGCGCTCGACGATGCGGCCGGCGTCCATCACCAGGATCTCGTGCGCGTCCACCACGGTGGACAGGCGGTGCGCGATCACCAGCGTGGTCTTGCCCTGGGCCGCGCTGCGCAGCTCGGCCTGGATGGCGCGCTCGTTCGAGGAGTCGAGCGCGGAGGTGGCCTCGTCGAAGATGAGGATGGGCGGGTTCTTCAGCAACGTGCGGGCGATGGCCACGCGCTGCTTCTCCCCGCCGGAGAGCTTGAGGCCGCGCTCGCCCACCATGGTGTCGTAGCCCTTGGGCGTCGATGCGATGAAGTCGTGGATGCGGGCCGCGCGCGCCGCCTCCTCGACCTCGGCGCGGGTGGCGCCGGGGCGGCCGTAGGCGATGTTGTATTCCACCGTGTCGTTGAACAGCACGGTGTCCTGCGGCACGATTCCGATGGCCCGCCGCACGCTGGCCTGGGCCACGCGCCGGATGTCCTGTCCGCCGATCAGGATGCGCCCCCCCTGCCCCGGGTTGCTCACGTCATAAAAGCGAAAAAGCAGCCGCGCCAGCGTGGACTTGCCCGCGCCCGATGCGCCCACCACCGCCACCGTCTGCCCTGCCGGGATGTGAAAGCTCACCCCCTGCAGGATGGGGCGTGCCGGGTCGTAGGCAAAGTCGACATTGTCGAACCGCACATCGGCCTGGCCGGGCGCAAGCGACAGGTCGCGCGCCCCGGGCGCGTCGGCCACCTCGCGCTCTTTTTCCAGCAGCTTGAACATCTTGTCCAGGTCGGTGAGGCTTTGCTTGATCTCGCGGTAGATCACGCCCAGGAAACCCAGCGGAATGTAGAGCTGGATCATGAAGGCGTTGACCATGACCAGGTCACCCAGCGACATGCGCCCCTCGATCACGCCCAGCGTGGCGCGCCAGAGCATCACCACCAGCGCCACCGCGATGATGAGCTGCTGCCCGGTGTTGAGCAGGCTCAGCGTGGCCTGGCTCTTGAGCGCCGCGCGGCGGTAGCGCTCCAGGCTTTCGTCGTAGCGGCGGGCCTCGAAGGCCTCGTTGCTGAAGTACTTGACCGTCTCGTAGTTCAGCAGCGAATCGATGGCGCGGCTGTGGGCGGACGAATCGAGCTCGTTCATCTGTCGGCGGAACTGGGTGCGCCATTCGGTCACCGTGACGGTGAAGGCGATGTAGAGCACCAGCGCCACGATGGTGATGCCGGCAAACCACACGTCGAACTTCACGGCCAGCAGCGTGAGCACCAGGCTCACCTCGATCAGCGTGGGCACGATGCTGTAGAGCGAATACGAGATCAGCGAATGCACCGCGCGCGTGCCGCGCTCGATGTCGCGCGTCATGCCGCCGGTCTGCCGCTCCAGGTGAAAGCGCAGCGACAGCGCATGCAGGTGCCCGAACACTTCGAGCGAGATGCGGCGCGATGCGCCCTCGGTCGCCTTGGCAAACACCAGTTCACGCAGTTCGGTGAACAGCGAGGTGGACAGCCGCAGCATCCCGTAGGCCAGCAAAAGCCCCATCGGCACCACCAGCAGCGCCGCGGCATCCCGGGCCTGGGGGTTCATGCTGTCCACCAGGTCCTTGAGCAGCAGGGGCACGCCCACGTTGGCCAGCTTGGCGCCCACCATGAAGGCCAGGGCCGCCATCACGCGCCACTTGTATTCCCAGAGGTAGGGAAACAGGCGCGCCAGCGTCTGCCAGTCCGATCGGGACGGCGCGGCCGAGGCAGGGGAAGGGGCGGGGGCGAGGGAGGCGTTCGAGCGCATGGCAGACAATCTGGCGGGGACGGCGCAGGCCAGGAAAGCCGGCTGCTCAAAGACCCCGAATAACAAGACGATTGTTGCCCATGTCCAATGCACCCACCGCCGCCTTGTCCCCCACCGTGCCCCTGCCCACCGACCGAGAGCTGGTGATGAAGGTCATTCCCATGCCCGCCGACTGCAACGCCAACGGCGACATCTTCGGCGGCTGGGTCATGGCCCAGGTGGACCTGGCCGGCTCCGTGCTTCCGGCGCGGCATGTGCGCGGCCGCATGGCCACGGTGGCGGTCAATGAATTCATCTTCAAGCAGCCGGTGCGGGTGGGCGACATCCTGTCGTTCTTCGCGGCGGTGGACCGCATCGGACGCACCTCGGTCACGGTGCTGGTGGAGGTCTATGCCGAGCGCTACAGCGCCCAGGGCCAATATGTGAAGGTCACGGAGGCGCGGCTGACCTACGTGGCCATCGACGAGCAGGGCCGTCCCCGGCCCATCCCGCGCTGAGCCACCACCGCCCGATTGGCCCCACGCCGCGCATGTCAAGCCACGTACGCAGGTAAAGCCTCTACGGACAAGCCCTAGTCCTCAGCACGATCGTTCGCTTTTAAATTCGTCCCATCAAACAAAGGACGAAAGCGTGCAGCTGCTCCAGCTGATCATCAGCGGCGTGGCCCTGGGTTGCATCTACGGATTGATTGCCCTGGGCTTCGTGCTCATCTACAAAGCCACCGAAACCGTGAGCTTCGCCCAGGGCGAGCTCATGATGCTCGGCGCCTTCGCCGGGCTGGTGGCCACCACCTGGCTGGGCTTTCCCTTCTGGCTGGCGGTGCTGGCCTCCATCGCAGCCATGGGCCTCTTTGGCCTCTTGGTCGAGCGCGCGCTGATCCGGCCCATCCTGGGGCAGCCGGCGTTCTCCATCGTGATGCTGACCATCGGCGTGGCCTATGTCTCGCGCGGCCTGATCACCATGGTGCCGGTGATCGGCACCGAAACCAGCGTGCTGGCCGTGCCCTACAAGGACCAGCTGCTGCAGATGGGCGCGCTCATCGTGCCCTACGAGCAGCTGATGGTGATGCTGTTCACGCTGCTGCTGTCGGGCGGCCTCTACGCGCTGTTTCGCTACACCAAGCTGGGCCTGGCCATGCAGGCCTCGTCTCAGAACCAGCTGGCGGCCTACTACATGGGCATCCCGGTCAAGCGGCTCAACGGCCTGGTGTGGGCCCTGGCCGCCGTGGTGGCGGCCATTGCGGGGCTGCTGCTGGCACCCATCACCTTCGTGCACGCCAACATGGGCTTCATTGGCCTGAAGGCCTTCCCGGCGGCGGTGGTGGGCGGCTTCACCAGCCTGCCCGGTGCCATCGTGGGCGGCATCATCATCGGCGTGGTGGAGTCGATCTCGGGCTTTTACCTGCCCGAAGGCTTCAAGGACATCGCGGCCTATGTCGTGGTGCTGCTCATGCTCATGGTGCGGCCCAACGGCCTGTTCGGCGAACGCCTGCGCAAAAAGGTCTGAGCATGCGTTTCATCTTCAAGACCTCCTACGAGCAGGACCTGCGCCTGGCCAAGCACGAGGGCCACCGCTTCTGGTACGGCCTGCTGGCGGCACTGCTGGTGACCGCCCCGTGGCTGCTGAGCGAATACCTGCTGGCCCAGCTCACCTTCATCCTCATCTATTCCGTGGTCGGCCTGGGCCTGATGATCCTGGCCGGCTTCACGGGGCTGTTCTCCATCGGCCATGCGGCCTTCCTGGGGGTGGGTGCCTACACCCAGGCGGTGCTCACGGGCATGGGCTGGCCGTTTCCCGCGGCCATGGCCATGGCGGGGTTGCTTTCGGCCGCGGTCGGCGTGGTGGTGGGCCTGCCCGCGCTGCGCGTGAAGGGCATCTACCTGGGGATTGCCACGCTGTCCTTCGGCTTCATCGTGGAAGAAGTGTTCGCACGCTGGGACAGCGTCACCGGCGGCAACACCGGCAAGACGGTGGCCGCAGCCAAGGCCTTCGGCTGGGCGGCAGACACTGGCACCTCGTTTTACTTCGTGTGCCTGGTGGTCACGGTGCTGGCCACGCTGGCTTGCGTCAACCTGCTGCGCTCGCCCACGGGGCGCGCTTTCGTGGCCATCCGCGACTCCGAGGTCTCGGCGCAGAGCATGGGCATCCACCTGGCCTATTACAAGACCCTGAGTTTTGCCATCTCGGCGGCGCTGGCCGGCATCGGCGGGGCGCTCTATGCGCACCAGATCCGGTTCCTCACACCGGACCAGTTCAACATCATCCAGTCCATCGACCTGCTGCTCATGGTGGTGATCGGCGGCCTGGGCTTCCTGCACGGCGTGTTCCTGGGCGCGATCTTCCTCATCGGCCTGCCGCAGGCGATCTCCACCGTGAAGGACTTCCTCCCCGAAGCCATTGCACAGGCCCCGGGCCTGAAGGCAACGGTGTACGGCGCGGTGCTGATCGCCTTCGTGCTTTTCGAGCCCATGGGCCTGTACGGCCGCTGGCTCAAGATCCGTGCCTACCTGCAGCTCTTTCCCTTCTACCGCCAGGGCATGTTCAAGCGGCAGAAGTCCTTCCAGAAATCGGACCGCCTCAAATGAGCCCCGCCACTGTCCAGGAGGTGCGCCCATGAGCGGCGTGCTGCTCGATGCCCGCGACCTGAGCGTGCGCTTTGGCGGCGTGCTTGCGGTCAACCAGGTGAGCTTCGACGTCAAGGCCGGTGAGGTGTTCACCCTCATCGGGCCCAACGGCGCGGGCAAGACCACGGTGTTCAACCTCATCAGCGGCATCTATGCGCCCACCGCTGGCCGCATCCAGTACCAGTCCACCGAAGGCATGGTGGAGCTGACCGCTCAGGCACCGCACCGCATGGCGGGCCTGGGGATTGCGCGCACCTTCCAGAACATTGAACTGTTCGAGCATGCCACGGTGCTGTCCAACCTGCTGATCGGGCGGCATGCGCACCGCTCCAGCGGCATGTGGCAGGACATGTTCTTCACCTCGAAGGTGCGCCAGGCCGAGTTGCAGACCCGCGAAAAAGTGGAGCAGGTCATTGACTTCCTCAACCTGCAGCACCACCGCGACACGCTGGTGGCGGGCCTGCCCTACGGCGTGCGCAAGGTGGTGGAACTGGGCCGGGCGCTGTGCATGGAGCCCCGGCTGCTGCTGCTGGACGAGCCTTCCTCGGGCCTGAACGTGGAAGAGACCGACGACATGGCCTTCTGGATCCAGGACATCCGGGACGAGCTGGGCATCACGGTGCTCATGGTCGAACACGACATGAGCCTGGTCTCGCGCGTGTCGGACCGGGTGCTGGCCATGGCCCAGGGCCAGGTGCTGGCCATGGGCTCGCCGCGCGAGGTGCAGACGCACCCCGCCGTGATCGAGGCCTACCTGGGCACCGTGGACGACGTGAGCTCGCTGCGCCGGCCCACCGAGGCCCAGGCCACTGGGAGCGCCGCATGAGTGCCACCCCGCCCACCCTCAGCGCCGAGCCGCTGCTGGAGCTGCTCAACGTGGAGAGCGCCTACGGCCCCATCAAGGCGATCCGTGGCGTGAGCCTGAAGGTGCGGCGCGGCGAGATCGCCACCGTGCTGGGCTCCAACGGCGCGGGCAAGACCACCATCCTCAAGACCATCTCGGGCATCCTCGACCCGCGCAAAGGCAGCGTCAACTTCAAGGGCCAGCCCATCACCGCGCAGGACCCGGCCCTGATCGTGCAGGAAGGCCTGGTGCATGTGCCCGAAGGCCGCGAGGTGTTCCCCCTGCTGAGCGTGCGCGACAACCTGCTCATGGGCGCCTACACCCGCCGCGACCGGGACGGCGTGGCGCGCGACCTCGAGACGGTGTTCGGCTACTTTCCCATCCTGCGCGAGCGCGCCAGCCAGGACGCGGGCCTGCTCTCGGGCGGGCAGCAGCAGATGCTGGCCATCTCGCGTGCGCTCATGGCCGCGCCCGACCTGATCCTGCTGGACGAGCCGAGCCTGGGTCTCAGCCCAAAGCTCACAAAGGAAATTTTCGAGATCGTGGTGCGCATCAATCGCGAGCAGGGCGTCACCATCTTGCTGGTGGAACAAAACGCCAACATGGCGCTCAACGCCTCCGATTACGGCTACGTGCTGGAAAACGGCCGCATCGTCATGGAAGACAGCTGCGCACGCCTGCGCGAAAAAGACGACATCCGCGAGTTCTACCTCGGCATGAAGGACGCCGGCCAGCGCGGCGAGCGGCGCTGGAAAAAGAAGAAAAACTGGAGATGACGCGCATGTCCGGCCTCTGGGACGTTTCACACATCCAGCCCGAGACCCGCGTGGTGCTCGAAGGCGACACGCTGACCTCGCTGTTCTGGAACGGCGTGCAGCAGCGCGGCGACCAGGTGTGGCTGCGCCAGAAAGAGCTGGGCATCTGGCGCAGCTGGACCTGGCGGGAAGTCGGCGTTGCCGTGCGCGAGATCGCGGGCGGCCTGCTCAGCCTGGGCCTGGCGCGTGGCGAGGTGGCCTCCATCCTGGCCAACACCAAGGTCGAATGGGTGCTGGCCGACCTCGCCATCCTCAGCTGCGGCGGCGTGGCCAACGGCATCTACCCCACCGATGCCGCATCACAGGTGCACTACCTCTGCGAGGACTCGGGCACCACGGTGCTCTTCGTGGAGGACGACGAGCAGCTCGACAAGGTGCTGGAAGTGCGGGCGCAGCTGCCCCGGTTGCGCCACATCGTGGTGTTCGACCTCAAGGGCCTGCGCAAACTCAACGACCCGGCCATCCTCGGGCTGGACGCGCTGCGCCAGCGCGGGCGGGAGCACCTGGCGCGGCACCCGGACGCGCTGGAGCAGTGCCGCGCCCAGGTGCGGGCCGAGGACCTGGCCATCCTGGTCTACACCTCGGGCACCACCGGCAAGCCCAAGGGCGCCATGCACACGCACCACGGCATCGTCTACACCGTGCGGGGCTACAACACGCTGATCTCGCAGAACGAGACGGACGAACGCATGTGCTTCCTGCCGCTGTGCCACATTGCCGAACGCGCGGGCGGCGAGTACTTCGCGCTCTACACCGGCTCCAGGCTCAATTTCGTCGAAAACCCCGAAACCATCCCCGAGAACGTGCGCGAGATCGCGCCCACGGTGTTCACCGCCGTGCCCCGCGTGTGGGAAAAGTTCTACTCGGGCGTGATGATCGGCCTGAAGGAAGCCGGCAAGCTGCAGCAGGCGGCCTACGGCTGGGCCATCGGCGTGGGCTACCGCATCGCCGACCTCGTGGTGGCCGGCCAGCCGGTGCCCGGCTCGCTCAGGCTGAAATTCCGCCTCGCGCGCTGGCTGGCACTGGACAACACGCGCAAGCTCATCGGCATCCACCGGGCGCGCTACCTGGTCACGGGTGCTGCACCCATCTCACCCGAGCTGGTGCGCTGGTACCTGGCGCTGGGCGTGCCCATGCTGGAAGTCTGGGGCATGACCGAAACCTGTGGCGCCGCCACCGGCAACCCGCCATCGCGCATCAAGCCCGGCTCCATCGGCCCGGCCGCCAGCTTCAACGAGGTGCGCATCGCCCCGGAGACCGGCGAAATCCTGGTGCGCGGGCCCAACGTGATCAAGGGCTACCTGAACCTGCCCGACAAGACCGCCGAGGCCATCGACGCCAACGGTTGGCTGCACACCGGCGACGTGGGCACCATCGACGCCGACGGCTACATCCGCATCACCGACCGGATGAAGGACATCATCATCACGGCCGGCGGCAAGAACATCACCCCGTCCGAGCTGGAAAACGAGCTCAAGTTCTCGCCCTACATCACCGACGCGGTGGTCATCGGCGACAAGCGGCCCTACCTGGTGGCCATCGTCATGATCGACCAGGACAACGTCGAGAAGTTCGCCCAGGACAGGGATATCCCTTTCAGCAATTACGCCAGCTTGACGCGCGCGCCCGAAGTCCAAGAATTGATCCAGGGTGAGTTGGACCGGGTCAACGCCAAGTTCGCGCGGGTCGAGCAGATCAAGAAATTCTTCCTGCTGGACAAGCAGCTCAGCGCCGAGGACGAGGAACTCACCCCGACCATGAAGCTCAAGCGCAAGCTGGTGGAGAAGAAATACGAGGCGCAGATCGACGCCATGTACAGGTAACCCAAGGAGACCCATCCATGAAACTCAAGACCATCGCCCTCGCTGCCGGCGCCGCCCTGGCACTGGCCGCACCGCTCGCCCAGGCCCAGAGCCAGGGCGTGAGCAAGACCGAAATCACCCTGGGATCCATCCAGGACCTCTCCGGGCCGCTGGCAGGCTTCGGCAAGCAGGTGCGCGCCGGCATGCAGCTGCGCGTGGACGAACTCAACGAGCAAGGCGGCGTGGGCGGCCGCAAGATCAAGCTGCTGGTCGAGGACTCGGGCTACGACCCCAAGCGCGCCGTGCTGGCCGCGCAAAAACTGGTGAACCAGGACAAGATCTTCGCCATGGTCGGCCACATCGGCACCGCGCAGAACCTGGCCGCCATGCCGGTGCAGTTCGAGAAGAACGTGGTCAATTTCTTCCCGGTGACCGCCGCGCGCGAGATGTACGACCCCTTCCACCGTCTGAAGTACTCCTTCGCCGCCACCTACTACGACCAGATCCGCCAGGCCACGCCCCGGCTGGTGAAGGAAAAGAACGCCAAGAAGGTGTGCTCCATCTACCAGGACGACGAGTTCGGCCTTGAGATCCAGAAGGGCGCGGAAGACGGCCTCAAGAGCATCAACATGACGATCGCGGAGAAGACCACCTTCAAGCGCGGCGCCACCGACTTCTCGTCGCAAGTGGCGCGCCTGAAGGCCGCGGACTGCGACTTCGTGGTGCTGGGCACGCTGATCCGCGAGACCATCGGCACGATCGCCACCGCACGCCGCACCGGCTTCAACCCGACCTTCCTGGGCTCCACCGGCGCCTACACCGACCTGATCCACAAGCTCGGCGGTCCCGCCATGAACGGCCTGTACGCCGCCATGACGGTGCAGAACCCCTACCTGGACGAGGCTTCGCAGCCCATCCGCTTCTGGGCCAACAAGTACAAGACCAAGTTCAACGAAGACCCCACCGTGTTCTCGGTCTACGGCTACAACGTGGTGGACAGCTTCATCCGCGCAGCCCAGAAAGCCGGCGCCAACCTCACCACCGACAGCTTCGTCAAGGCCATGGACAGCATGACGATTCCGCCGGACATCTTTGGCACGCCCGAGATGACCTTCACCGCCACCAAGCGCCTGGGCAGCAACCTGTCGCGCCTGTCGCAGATCCAGGACGGCCGCTGGAAAGTGGTGTCGGACTACATGAAGGATTGAGCGCAAGCGACATTCTCGTGGGCGCCTGCAGCGCAGGTGCACCGCTCAAAAAGCCGCCCTCTGGGGCGGCTTTTTCATGCCGGGCCGCCGGAGCCATGCGCTGAAGGAACCGGCCTCCACCGTCAGCGCCGTCTGACAGGAAGCTGGGCCGTTGTCCGCTGCAAAAGCGGCGGCGCGTCGTTCAAACTGATCCGCAGCCGAATTTCAATCCCCAAATAACAACAGCCACTGCAAGGCCCGGTCCGGGACCGTGCCACCGCACAAGCGGTGCGCCCCGTTGACCGACGCGCCACTGGCCGAATCGCTGCGAAGACTGCACCATGCGCCCTGCCCCAGCCGCCACCGTCCGTGTGCTCATCGTCGACGACCACCCCACCCTGCTCTGGGGTCTGGAGCGGCTGATCGAAAGCGAAGCACCTCGGCTGGGCGTGGTGGCCACCGCCACCTCACCCGAGCAGGCACTTCAAGCCAGCCGCACGCACCGGCCCGACGTGGTGCTGCTCGACCTGCACCTGGGCCTGCACAGCGGCCTGGACGTGCTGCCCCACCTGGTGTCCGAAGGCGCCCAGGTGCTGGTGCTGACCGGCGAACAGCGGCCCGAGCTGCTGGAGCAGGCGGTGCGCCACGGCGCGCGCGGCGTGCTGCGCAAGGACGCATCGGCCGACGCCCTGCTGGCCGCAGTGCTGCGCATTGGCCAGGGCGAATACTGCCTGGACCCTCAGACCCTGGGCCGGGTGCTGGAAGGCCTGCTCGCGCCGCAGCCTGTGGCACGCCCTTGCCCTGACCGTGCACGGCAAGACATGCTCACGCCGCGTGAGCGCGAAATCATCGGAGAGGTGGTGCAGGGGCGCGGAGCCAGCAACAAGGTGCTGGCCGCGCGGCTCTTCATCTCGGAACACACCTTGCGCAACCACCTGAGCGCGATTTATCACAAGCTCGGGGTGGGCAACCGGCTGGAGCTCTATGCCTATGCGCTGGAACACCGGCTGGGTGATGCCGCCGACGCCGAGAGCCTCGCGGCCTGAGGCCACAAGCAGCCCGGCCTTCAGGCCGTACCGCTGATCATGGGCAGCAGCTGCCGCACGATGCGGATGATGGCGGGGCCCAGCACCACCATGATGATGGACGGGAAAATGCACAGGACCAGCGGGAACAGCAACTTGGTCGGCACCTTCGCGGCCAGTTCCTCGGCGCGCACCATGCGCTTGTGGCGCAACTCTTCTGAATAAACACGCAGCGACTCACCGATGCTGGTGCCAAAACGGTCGGCCTGCTTGAGCATGAGGGCGAAGGTGCCCACCTCTTCCACGCCAGTGCGCAGCGCCAGGTGATGCAGCGCCTGGTCGCGGGTGGCGCCCGCGCGGATCTCCAGGTTGGTGAGGTGCAGTTCTTCAGCCAGCGCAGGGCTGCTGGTGCGGATTTCCTCCGCCACGCGGGCCAAGGCGCTGTCCATGCCCAGGCCAGCCTCCATGCACACCAGCATCAGGTCGGTGGCATCAGGAAAACTTTCAAAAATTTCCCGTCTGCGCGAACGCGCAGCCAGCCAAACCACGATGTTGGGGAGGTAGGTACCGACCACAGCCGCAGCAGTGACCATCAGTAAGAGCTCCAGCAGCGCCAGATCGCCCCCCGCCAGAGCCACGTAGGTCATGGCACCCAGGATCAGCGGGAGCACGGTCTTGGCGCCAAAGTAGTAGAGCCTTGCGTCATCGCCGCGCAGGCCTGCCTGCATGAAGCGGATGCGCAGGGGCGAGCGGTCCCAGTCGCCCTCAGGAGTGGACAGCTTGGCCAGTGGACCGGCCAGTTTGACCAGACTTTCCTGCCAACGCGGCCCACCGCTAGCATCACCCAGCGCCTGAACGCGCTGCTGGGTGCGGTCGGGCGCGAGCCACAGATAAAGGCCAGCTGCAGCCAAAGTGACACAAAGAAAAACGAGGACGGGCAACAACATGGAGGCCACCTTTTCAGACGCGGATGCGGACGATCTTGCGCATGATGAAAACTCCCACAGCCATCATGCCCAGAAGCCAGTTCAGCATGGTGATGCCCAAAGGATCAGTCCAAAGTGGGCGCATGAAATCGGGATTGAAGGCATTGAACAAAGCGCCCAGCGCAAATGGCAGCAGCACCAGAATCCACCCGGAAAAACGTCCTTCAGAAGAAATCACCCGAACACGCGTCAAGAACTTCAACCGCTCGCGGATGAGGCGACTCAGATTCGCCAGCAGTTCAGTGAGGTTGCCACCCGCTTCGCGCTGGATCAGCACCGCCACCACGAAGTAGCGCAGGTCGGTCAGGGGCACACGTTCGATCAGGTTGTCAAAAGCCTGGGAGAGATTCAGGCCGTAGTTCACCTCGTCATGCACGGTTCGGAATTCAGAGGCAATGGGCTCGGGCATCTCCTCGGCCACCATTTGCAGCGACGATGAAAACGCATGGCCCGCACGCAGAGATCGCACCATGAGGTCCAACGCCTCGGGCAATTGCTTTTCCAACTTGCCCAGACGCTGCCTGCGGCGCCAAAACACATACGCCCAGGGCAAAGCGCCAACCGCAAGCCCCAACAGCAGCGCAGTGCTGGCGGGGTAGCGAGCCAGCGTGTTGGTGGCAAAGAACGCAAGCAAACCGGCCAGCAGGCTGCCCAGTAACACCAGCGACGGATTCCAGTGAACCTGGGCCTGGCGGAACAGCCGTTCCAGGTGAGACTGCGCGCCCATGCGGGAAAGCCAGCCTTGAACCAAGCCCGGGACGTCGGCGCCCTGCCGCAGCACCTCGGCATGTGCGCGGCGGCGGCTGCCGGCCAGGGCCTCCAGACGGACCTGCAGCCGCCGTGCCTCGCGGCCGAAGCGCTGCTGCCAGAGCAGGTAAGCGCCCTCCATGAGCAGCAGCGCCGCCACGAACACGGCCAGGCCCACTGCCAGTACCGCGGGGTTGAAGGACATGGAATTCACGCTGCCCCCTTATTCGAAGCGTCGGGTCGGGTCGAACATGCCCTCGGGCAGTTGGATACCGAAGGCTTTGAGCCGCTCGATGAACTTGGGTCGCACGCCCGTGGCGGCAAAGTGCCCCAGCACCCGGCCGTCGTTGCCCACGCCGGTCTGGCGGAAGGCGTAGATTTCCTGCATGGTGACGACGTCGCCTTCCATGCCGGTGATCTCCTGGATGCTGGTGATCTTGCGACGCCCGTCAATGAGCCGCAGCGCCTGCACCACCACAGTGATGGCCGATGCCATCTGCTGCCGGGCCGCCTTGCTCGGCAGGTTGAAACCGGCCATGCCAATCATGTTCTCCAGGCGTGAGAGTGCATCGCGCGGCGTGTTGGCATGGATGGTGGTCAGGGAGCCCTCGTGGCCGGTGTTCATGGCTTGCAGCATGTCCAGCGCCTCGGCACCGCGCACCTCGCCGATGACGATGCGGTCCGGCCGCATGCGCAGCGCGTTGCGCACCAGGGCGCGCTGAGAAATTTCGCCTTTGCCCTCGATGTTGGGCGGCCGGGTTTCCATGCGCACCACGTGTGGCTGCTGCATCTGCAGCTCGGCCGCGTCTTCGATGGTGATGACGCGCTCACTGTGCGGGATGTAGCCCGACAGAATGTTGAGCAGCGTGGTCTTGCCCGAACCGGTACCGCCCGAGATGAGCATGTTCACCTTGGCCTTGACCAGGCCTTCGAGCAGGCGCGCCATGTCGGGCGTGAGGCTCTTGAGTTCCTCGCCCGTGAGGTTGTCCATCTTGAGCGGGATGTGCGCAAAGCGGCGGACGGACATCATGGCGCCGTCGATGGCCACCGGCGGAATTGCCACGTTCACCCGCGAGCCGTCGGGCAGGCGGGCGTCGACCATGGGACTGGATTCATCAATCCGCCGGCCCACGCGGGAGACGATCTTCTCGATGATGCGCATCAGGTGCGCCTCGTTCTGGAACGTCACTGGCGTGAGCTCGAGCCGGCCCTGCCGCTCCACGTAGATCTGGCGGAAGGAATTGACCAGGATGTCGGACACCTTCGGGTCGGCCATGAGCAATTCCAGGGGGCCGAATCCGAGCATCTCATGCTGGATGTCGCGGATCAACTGGCGCCTTTCCAAGTCGTTGATGGCGGCAGGCTCCTCCTGCAGCAGCCGCTCGGTCAAACGCGCAATCTCGGCGCGCAGCATCTCGGGTGCCAGGCTCTCCAGCGCCGTCAGGTCGAATTGCTCGACCAGCCGCATGTGAAGACGCGCCTTGATCTCCTGGTAGCTGCTGGTGTCGCTTTCATCGGCAGCGTTGAAGGTCGCGCCCAGCGCCATCTCGGGCTGGACGGCTTTGAGTTTTTCTCTGAAGGACATGGTTTCTTCCTCTGGGCAGCGGCTCAGGCGCGCCGGAACAGCCGGCCCAGCAAGCTGCGTTGTTCCTCTTGGCGCGGCGTGAGCGCCAGTGCCAGTTCGGCCAGGCTGCGGGTCACCGCGCTCGAGCGCAGCACCTCCACCAGCGCGGTTCCGTGGTTCACGGCGGTGCGCACGTCGCGGTAGGAGTTGGCGACGGTGTGCAGACGGTCGCTTTCGAGCGTGCGGCCGATTTCATCGAGCCCGATGTCTGCGCCCCGCTCAAAGCGGTTGACGATCCAGCGCACCTTGTCCGCCGGGTATTCCAGGGAGTGGAACAGCGTCTGCAGCCTGCGCGCATGGCGCAGCCAAGGCAGGCCCGCCTGCAAGACCATGAAAATGTGGTCGGCCCGGTCCAGCGCCTGGATGTTCATGTGGTCCAGGTTCCGACCCAGGTCGAGCAGCACAAAGTCATGCTGCTTCAGTGCCAGCTTGACGATGGCATCGACATGCTCGGGCTTGATGTCCACGGCGTCGCCAAAGTCGCGCGGCGCAGCCAGCATGCTGAAGTTCGGCGAAATCTTCACCGCACAGGCGGCGAGGAAGGCCGCGTCCAGCCGGTGGATGTCGCGTGCCACATCGGCCAGCGTCATGGCAGGCTCCTGCTCATGCACCAGCGAGAGCGCGTCACCGAACTGCAGGTTCAAATCGATCAGCAACACCGACTTGTCTTCGGCCAGCTGGTAACCCAGGTTGGTGGCGATGAAGGTGGCGCCGCTGCCGCCCTTGCAGGGCATGAAAGCCAGGAGTTGCCCACGCGCCCCGGTGCGCCCACCCTTGAGCCGGGTGTCCAGGCGAGCCAGGGCGCTGAGCAGCGCCGCGGCCGGCGCGGGCGAAGGCAGCACCTCCCGCACGCCCACGCGCATGGCCTTGATGAGGAACTCCGGTGACTGCTGAGCGCACATGAGCACCACGGCCAGTTGGGGATGTGCAAGCGTGGCTTGCTCCACGTGGTCGAGTTCGGCCGGATCGCAGCACATGCCGTCGAGCACGACCACCGCCGGCTGCGACTCCTCGACGGCCTGGATGATGCGGCTCTTGCCACCCTCGACAGTGGTCACGCTGTGGCCGGCCGGCGCCAGGACCCGAGCCATGTCGGCCAGGTGCGTGGGGTTGGGGGAGATGAGGACGATGTTCATTTTCTTGCCGTCAGGCGTTTCTGATTTCAGGTGGCGGCAGGCACTTCGCAAATCTGCCCACTGTCGGGATCCATACCCATGGCCTCTCGAGGCAAAAATGTCGAAAACTCAGGCATGGTCAGGGTTCGATCGACTGCAAGGCCAATCGGAGATACCCATTGATAGTTCAAGCCAACGATGCGGACATTGACCGCCGTGCAATTCGCTTGGGTGCAGGTGTCATCCCTTCCGCTTGTGCTGTACCACTCAATTCGAAGTTGGGTGTCTTTGAGCTCCGGCAAAAACTTCTGCATGTTGACCAGCACCACGCTGGCATCTCTGTTGCACACGACTGAAACT
>CAYVGD010000023.1:0-16952 GCA_964450095.1 uncultured Polaromonas sp. | reverse complement strand
GCACTGGCAGCGTTCGACCACCTGATGCGGCTGCCAGCGCCGGTCGAGACGGCCCAGGCCGAGGCCGTCGCGGCCTGAGGTCAGGCGGCGTCAGCAGGCGCCGCTCCCCAACGCCGTGGGCTGCTGTTCACGGGGGGGAACTTCTCGGCCGGCCCGAAACACCACGGGGCTGTGGAACACCGGCTCAGGGTGTCCACAGGCCCTGCGGTCGGCCAGCCCTGGTTGGCTTTGTTCGCAGGCAAGAGACCAGGCCGCCGCGCGTTCCTCGCTCAGCAGGCCGGGCCGCGCGTCCGGAATCAGCTGTTGCTCATTTGCAAGCCCCAGCGCGCAAGCGCCTGGTCGTCGGTCACGCGGGCATCGACCCAGCGTGCGCCCTCCGGGGTGACTTCCTTTTTCCAGAACGGCGCCTGGGTCTTGAGGTAGTCCATCAGGAATTCACAAGCCTGAAAGCTCTCGCCGCGGTGCGCCGAACTCACGGCCACCAGCACGATCTGGTCGGTGGGCAGGAGCAGGCCCACCCGGTGCACCACGCGCGCGGCATAGACATCAAAGCGCTGCAAGGCTTCGTCGATCATGGCCTCGATGGCTTTTTCCGTCATGCCCGGGTAGTGCTCCAGCTCCAGGGACTGCACATCACCTTGGGCCAGCGAGGCTCCCCGCTCCAGGCTCGTGTGCCGGTCGCGCACGGTGCCGACGAAGCTGCACACGGCGCCTACGCGCCGGTCATCGGCGCGCAGTGCGGCCACTTCGGTGGACAGGTCGAAGTCGGCGGTCTGGATGCGCACGCGGGCCATGCTCAACCCCCGGTCACGGGTGGGAAGAAAGCCACTTCGCAGCCTTCGCGCAGGGACTGCTGCTCATCGCACATGAGCTGGTCCAGGGCGGCGCGCACCGGGCGGCGGCGGTCCAGGGCCTGCGCATGGGCGCCGCCGAGCGCGATCAGTTCGTCACGCAGTTGCGCCACGGTGGCGGCCGGGGTGTCACGGTGCTCGCCGGGGCCAAGGGCCTCGCGCAGCGAAGCGAAATACTTGATGTTCACCTGCATGGCGGTCAGTCCATCAGAGAGGACAGGGCAATGAAGTCCACCGCATCGCCCGGCGCGATGGTGCGGCCGGGAGGGTTGTCCACCAGACCATCGGCCCAATGCGCCGAGGTGAGCACGCCCGAGCTCTGGTTGGGGAACAGGTCCAGCCCACCCTGCGCGTTGCGGCGCACCCGCAGGAACTCGCGCCGCTTGTCGGCCTTGGGCCAGGCAAAGTGAGCGGGCAGGCGCAGGCGCTCAGGCGCCAGGCCTTGCGCGCCCTGCAGCGCCAGGAGGAAGGGACGAACCAGCAGGACGAAGGTCACGAAGCTCGAGACCGGGTTGCCCGGAAGGCCAATGAAATGCGCAAAACCCTGGGGCCGGCCTACGCGGCCATAGGCAAAGGGCTTGCCGGGCTTGATGGCGATCTGCCAGAGCTTGAGTTCGCCCAACGCCTGCACGGCCGGCTTGATGTGGTCTTCCTCGCCCACCGAAACGCCGCCGCTGGTGAGGATCAGGTCGTGCTCGCGGGCGGCGTCTGCCAGGGCCTGCACCGTGGCTTCGCGGCGGTCGGGCACGATGCCCAGGTCGCTCACCTCGCAGCCCAGGCGCAGCAGCAGCGCGCGCAGGAAAAAGCGGTTGGAGTTGTAGATGGCGCCGCTCGGCAGCGCCTCGGGAGGCACGTCGCCGGGCATCACCAGTTCGTCCCCGGTAGAAAACAGCGCCACCCGCGGACGGCGTGCCACCGCCAGCTGCGCAAAGCCGATGCTGGCGGCCAGCCCGAGTGAAGCGGGGCCCAGGCGCTGGCCGCGCTGCAGCACCACGCTGCCCCGGGCCACGTCCTCGCCGCGGCGGCGTATCCATTGGCCGGGACGGGGCAAGGCCTTGAACTCGACGAGGCCGCCGTCCAGCGGGGTGCAGTCCTCCTGCATGGCGATGGCATCGGCCCCGGCCGGGACCGGTGCGCCCGTGAAGATGCGCGCAGCGGTGCACGCCGCCAGCGGTTGGGGGCTGCTGCCCGCGGGAATGCGCTGGGACACCGGCAGCGCGGTCGCCTGTGCCAGGTCGGCAGTGCGCACGGCATAGCCGTCCATGGAGCTGTTGTCGTGGCCCGGCACATCGAGCGGGGAACACAGGTCCTGCGCGAGCACGCGGCCGTCGGCCTCGAAGGTCGAGACGGTTTCTTGCGCAAGCGCAGGCGTCGCACGCGCAAGAAGGGCCTGCAGCGCATCGTCAAGCGGCATCAGCGCGGGGCGCGATGCCGTGGTCGGTGGGGGGCTCATGGTCTCCGTCATTCTTGTGGGCCCCGGGCCTTGCGGCCGGGCCTGTTGTCCTGGAATGCGTCGATTGTGGAGCAGCCGCCAAGCCGTTGCAGCCACGGCGGCCAAAGCCGGGTCAGCCGCCAGCGTGCTCGGCGATGTAGGCTTTCACCAGCCCCACATCGGCCGGCATGACCCTCACCTTGCGCGGCAACGCCTCCAAGCCGTCGAAGCCGGGAGGGCGCTCCGGCGGGCGGCCCAGGGCCTCCTCGATGGTGGCCGCAAACTTGATGGGCAGCGCGGTTTCCAGCACCAGCATGGGCACGCCGGGCTGCAGGTGCTCGCGCGCGACCTTCACCCCGTCGGCCGTGTGCGTGTCGATCACCTGGCCGAAGCGCTCGGCGGTGTCACGGATGGTCGCCAGCCGGTTGGCATGCGTGCTCCTGCCGCTGGCAAAGGCGTAGCGTGTACGGGCCTCCGGAAATGCCGGGTGGGCGCTGAGGTCGAAGAAACCCTGCGCGTTGAGAGCATCGCTGAACAGGGCCTTGGTCTGCGCCGCATCGCGCCCCAGCAGGTCGAACACAAAGCGCTCGAAGTTCGAGGCCTTGGAAATGTCCATGGAGGGGCTAGACGTCTCGTGCGTGTCTGCGCCCACCCGCACGCGGTAGACGCCGGTGCGAAAGAACTCGTCGAGCACATCGTTCTCGTTGGTGGCGACCACCAGGCGCGCCACCGGCAGGCCCATCATGCGGGCCACATGCCCGGCGCAGATGTTGCCGAAATTGCCCGAGGGCACGGTGAACGACACCTGCTCGGTGTCGCTCTTCGTGGCCTGGAAGTAGCCTGCGAAGTAGTACACCACCTGCGCCAGCAGGCGCGCCCAGTTGATCGAGTTGACCGTGCCGATCTTGTACTTGCGCTTGAATGCGAGGTCGTTGGAGACCGCCTTAACGATGTCCTGGCAGTCATCGAACACGCCTTCGATGGCGATGTTGTGGATGTTCTCGTCGAGCAGGCTGAACATCTGCGCCTGCTGGAACGGGCTCATGCGACCGTTGGGCGAGGTCATGAAGACACGCACGCCCTTTTTGCCGCGCATGGCGTATTCGGCGGCGCTGCCCGTGTCGCCGCTGGTGGCGCCCAGGATGTTGAGCTCCTCGCCGCGGCGGCCCAGTTCGTACTCGAACAGGTTGCCCAGCAGTTGCATGGCCATGTCCTTGAAGGCCAGCGTGGGACCGTTGGACAGGGCCTCGAGGCAGAGGCCACCCTCCAGCGGGCGCAGCGGCACGATCTCCTTGCTGCCGAACACCTCCTGCCGGTAGGTTTTGCGGCACAGGGCCAGCAGGTCGTCGGCCGGGATGTCGTCGATGTAGAGCTTCAGGATCTCGAAGGCGAGGTCGGCATAGCCGCGCGTGGCCCAGACCTGGCGCAACTCGGCCAAGCGCCCGCCCACCTGGGGGTAGCTTTCAGGCAGGTACAGACCACCGTCGGGCGCCAGGCCCTCCAGCAGGATCTCGCAGAAGCGCTTGCGGTCGGCGTGGCCGCGGGTGGAGAGGTAGCGCATCAGGCCAGCTCCTCCTTGCGGATGCGGGTGATCGGCGCCAGCACACTGGGCAGGCCCTGCATCTCAGCGATGGCCTCGTTCATGCGCGCTTCCACGCACTCGTGGGTGAGGATGATGAGGTCGGTCTGGTTGGAGCCCACGCCGCCCACCTCGTCGGCCTCGCGCTGCAGCACAGCGTCGATGCTGATGCCCGCCTCGGCCAGCAGGCCGGTCACGCGGGCGAGCACGCCGGTCTCGTCGGCCACGCGCAGGCGCAGGTAGTAGCTGGTGCAGACCTCGCTCATGGGCAGCACCGGCAGGTCGCTCATGGCGTCGGGTTGGAAGGCCAGGTGCGGCACGCGGTTGAGCGGGTCGGCCGTGTGCAGGCGCGTCACGTCCACCAGGTCGGCGATCACGGCGCTGGCGGTCGGCTCGCTGCCGGCGCCCTTGCCGTAGTAGAGCGTGGTGCCCACGGCATCGCCCTGCACCACCACGGCGTTCATGGCACCTTCGACGTTGGCGATCAGGCGCTTGGCGGGAACCAGCGAGGGATGCACGCGCAGCTCGATGCCCTGGGCCGCGCGGCGGGTGATGCCCAGCAGCTTGATGCGGTAGCCCAGCTGCTCGGCGTAACGGATGTCCTGCGCGTCCAGCTTGGTGATGCCTTCGACGTAGGCCTTGTCGAACTGCACCGGGATGCCGAAGGCGATGGCCGACATCAGGGTGGCCTTGTGCGCGGCGTCCACGCCTTCGATGTCGAAGGTCGGGTCAGCCTCGGCATAGCCCAGGCGCTGCGCTTCCTTGAGCACCACGTCGAAGCCCAGGCCCTTGTCCCGCATCTCGGAGAGGATGAAGTTCGTGGTGCCGTTGATGATGCCGGCGATCCACTGGATGCGGTTGGCCGTGAGGCCCTCGCGCAGCGCCTTGATGATCGGAATGCCCCCGGCCACGGCGGCCTCGAAGGCCACCATCACGCCCTTGCGGTGGGCCGCTGCGAAGATTTCGGTGCCATGCACTGCCAGCAGCGCCTTGTTGGCCGTGACCACGTGCTTGCCCGCCTCGATGGCCTCGAGCACCAACTGCCTGGCGATGCCATAGCCGCCGATGAGCTCAACCACGATGTCGATGCCCGGATCGGCGATGACGGCGCGCGCATCGGCCACCACCCGGGTGTTGCCGCCCACGGTGGCCTGGGCACGGGCCGTGTCCAGGTCGGCCACCATGGCCACCTCGATGCCCCGGCCGGCACGGCGCAGGATCTCTTCCTGGTTGCGCTTCAGGACGTTGTAGACGCCGCTGCCGACCGTGCCAATGCCCAGCAGGCCAACTTGGATGGGAGCGAGGGTGTTCGTTTTCATGGGGCTCTTCAAAAAGGAATCAGGAAAGGCCGGGGTGCAGCGCCCAGGCCGGTTGCGACGCAGGACTCAGGCCGCAGCGGTGGTGGTCTTTGCCTGGGTCTTGAGGCTGTGGCGCTTGCGCCAGCCCTCCAGGAAGCGCGCCACGCGGCCGATGGCCTCGCGCAGGTCATCTTCGTGCGGCAGGAACACGATGCGGAAGTGGTCGGGCGTGGGCCAGTTGAAGCCCGTGCCCTGAACCAGCATCACGCGGGTTTCCTGCAGCAGCTCCAGGAAGAACTCGCGGTCGTCGGCGATCGGGTAGACCGCAGGGTCCAGGCGCGGAAACATGTAGAGCGCGGCGCTCGGCCGCACGCAGCTCACGCCCGGAATGGCGGTGATGAGCTCGTAGGCCAGGTCGCGCTGACGGCGAAGGCGACCGCCCTCGCCCACCAGTTCGTTGATGCTCTGGTAGCCGCCCAAGGCTGTCTGGATGGCCCACTGGCCGGGCACGTTGGCGCAAAGGCGCATGTTCGAGAGCATGTTCAGGCCCTCGATGTAGTCGGCCGCGTTCTTCTTGTCACCCGAGACCACCAGCCAGCCGGCCCGGTAGCCACAGGAGCGGTAGCTCTTGGACAGCGAATTGAACGTGAGCGTGAGCACGTCTTCCGAGAGGCTCGCGATCGGGGTGTGCAGCACGTCGTCGTAGAGCACCTTGTCGTAGACCTCGTCGGCGAAGATCACCAACTGGTGCTCGCGGGCGATGGCCACGATCTGCTCGAGCAGTTCGCGCGAGTAGAGTGCCCCGGTCGGGTTGTTCGGGTTGATCACCACGATGCCCTTGGTGTGCGGCGTGATCTTGGCGCGGATGTCGGCCACGTCGGGCATCCAGCCGTTGGATTCGTCACACAGGTAGTGCACCGGGGTGCCGCCCGACAGCGAGGCGGCCGCCGTCCAAAGCGGGTAATCGGGGGCGGGCAGCAGCAACTCATCGCCGTCGTTGAGCAGCGCGTTGGTGGCCATGACGATGAGCTCGCTGGCGCCGTTGCCCAGGTAGATATCGTCCAGCGTGACGCCCTTGATGCCCTGCTTCTGGGTCTCGTGCATCACGGCCTTGCGCGCCGCAAAGATGCCCTTGGAGTCGGAATAGCCCGCCGAGGCCGGCAGGTTGCGGATCATGTCCTGCTGGATTTCCTCGGGCGAATCGAAGCCGAAGGCGGCCAGGTTGCCGATGTTCAGCTTGATGACCTTGTGGCCGTCTTCTTCCATGCGCCGCGCCGCGTCCATGATGGGACCTCGGATGTCGTAGCAGACATTGGCGAGCTTGGCGGATTTGGTGATGGGCTTCATGGCAGTCGTGGATGGAGGCCATCCGCACCGGCCTGCGCGCACCGTGCGGCCCGTGGCCTGGACAAGCGAAACTTATAATTTGACCACACAAACACGGCCGCTCGCTCTGCGCGGCCCGCCTGACGCGTCATTGACGCACGACTGCTCTATCCACCCCTGGCCTGACCATGAAACTCCAGCCCGACCGCTCGGATTCACCCACCATCCTGGGCTACGGGCCCGGCTGGATCGGCATCGGCCACCAGGGTGTGGCGGAAAAGTTCGAGCACAGCCTGGTGATCGGCTCTCGCGGTGAAAAGATGGACTGGCAATGTGGCCGGTTCGAAGACCTCTCGGCCGAACACTTCGAGCGCCTGGCCGAGTTGCGGCCTGAGGTGGTCATCTTCGGCAGCGGCGAGCGGCTGCGCTTCGTGGCGCCGCAGCACCTGCGCCAGCTCATGGCCCTGCGCATCGGCGTGGAAACCATGGACACCGTGGCCGCGTGCCGCACCTACAACATCCTGGCCGGTGAAGGACGGCACGTGGTGGCCGCGCTCCTGCTCGAAGTCGGCGACGGCCCCGCCTGAGACCCGCTCCTTTGCGGGTAAAATCACTGGCTCAGCGCCCTGGCGATGCCTTCTGCAGGCTTCCGGCCGGCGGGGCGCAAGCGCTACAAGCCAGCGAGAAGCCGAACAAAGAGGCCGCAAGGCCGCCTACAACTTTCATCAGGGTCCACGCAGCATGGCAGTCGTCGTCAACAAACCCATTCCCGAATTCGAAGCGCTCGCCACTGGCGGCGTGAAGGTCACCAACCAGAGCCACATCGGCAAGGTCGTGGTGCTGTATTTCTATCCCAAGGACAACACGCCCGGTTGCACCACGGAGGCGATGCAGTTCCGAGACAAGTACAAGGACTTCGTGAAGGCAGGCGCCCTGGTGTTTGGCGTCTCCCGCGACAACATGAAGTCGCACGATGACTTCAAGGCCAAGCTCGAACTGCCCTTCGAACTGATCGCCGACACCGAAGAGAAGATGTGCCACATGTTCGGCGTGGTCAAGAACAAGATCATGTACGGCAAGAAGGTCAAGGGCATCGAGCGCAGCACCTTCCTCGTGGGCGCCGATGGGCTGCTCAAGGAAGAGTGGCGCGGCCTCAAGGTCCCGGGTCACGTGGACGAGGTGCTGCTGGCGGTCAAGAACCTCAAGAAAGCCGCCTGAGCCCGGCCGGAGGGTCGCTTTTGCGGCGGTCACGCCGGCCCAGGGCATGCCACGGGGGTCGTGCATAATGAACCGATGCAGTTGACCGACGCAACCGCGCCAACGAAACAAGCCGCCTTGGGCCCCTAGGCGGCTTTTTCATTTCTGACCGCATTTCTCGCACTCCCACCCTCCTCTATGCCGCCCCTGCCCCCTGCCCCGACCCAACGTGCCGCACTGCTCGCCAAGGACGCCTACAGCAGCGCGTCACGCAACCGCCGCAGTGCCCCGGACGACCCTGAAGTGAAGACGCCACACGCCTCGGCCCTTGCGCAGGACGAACAGGAGGTTGCCCCCCGTCCGGCAGCTCGCAAGGCCACCCGCAGCGAGTCTTCGGCAGCGGCCGAGCAGATGAAGCGCAATCCCGCCCGGTCGCGCCGGCTCAAGCAGGACGAACCCGGGGACGACATCCCGCCAGGAAGGCTGCCCAGCCCGGAACCGGCCGCGGTGGCCGAGCCGGCTGCGCCGCGCACCCAGCCTCGGCGCGCTGCACGCAAGGCCACGGGCCCGACCAAGCTCTTCGTGCTCGACACCAACGTGCTGCTGCACGACCCGATGTGCCTGTTCCGCTTTGAGGAACACGACATCTTCCTGCCGATGATCGTGCTGGAGGAACTCGACGGACACAAAAAGGGCATGACCGAGGTGGCCCGCAATGCCCGCCAGACCAGCCGGACGCTGGATGCGCTGGCGGCCGACCAGGGCGCAGACATCGCCAAGGGGCTGCGGCTGAGCAGCACCGGCCACACCGAGGCTGGCGGCTGCCTCATGTTCCAGACGCAACCCCTCAGCGGCGACCTGCCCATGGCACTGCCGCAGGGCAAGGCAGACAACCAGATCCTGGGCGTGGTGGAGGCGCTGCGCAAGCAGCATGCGCCGCGCGAGGTGGTGCTGGTGTCCAAGGACATCAACATGCGCGTGAAGGCACGCGCACTCGGCCTGCTGACCGAGGACTACCGCAATGACAAGGCGCTGCAGGACGGCGACCTGCTGTATTCCGGCGCGCTGGCCCTGCCGCCGGACTTCTGGACGCGGCAGAGCAAGACCATCGAGAGTTGGCAGCAAGGCAGCCACACCTTCTACCGCATCAGCGGCCCCATCGTGGAGAGCCTGCTGATCAACCAGTTTGCCTATTTCGAGGCCGTGGGCGAGCCCTCGCTGTACGCCCGCGTCACCGAGATCCGCGGCAAGACCGCCGTGCTCAAGACGCTCAAGGACTACACGCACCTGAAAAACGCCATCTGGGGCGTGACCACCCGCAACCGCGAGCAGAACTTCGCCATGAACCTGCTCATGGATCCGGAGGTGGACTTCGTCACCCTCACCGGCACCGCCGGCACGGGCAAGACGCTCATGGCCCTGGCGGCGGGCCTCACGCAGGTGCTGGACGACAGGCGCTACACCGAGATCATCATGACCCGGGCCACCGTGTCGGTGGGCGAGGACATCGGTTTCCTGCCCGGGACAGAAGAAGAGAAGATGGGCCCCTGGATGGGCGCACTGGACGACAACCTCGAGGTGCTGGCCAAGAACGACACCGGCGCGGGGGAATGGGGCCGCGCGGCGGCTAATGACCTCATCCGCTCTCGGATCAAGGTCAAGAGCATGAACTTCATGCGGGGCCGCACCTTCCTGAACAAGTACCTCATCATCGACGAGGCGCAGAACCTCACGCCCAAGCAGATGAAGACACTGATCACGCGTGCCGGCCCGGGCACCAAGATCATCTGCATGGGCAACCTGGCGCAGATCGACACGCCCTACCTCACCGAGGGCTCATCGGGCCTGACCTACGCGGTGGACCGCTTCAAGGGCTGGCCGCACGGCGGCCACATCACGCTGGCGCGTGGTGAACGCTCGCGACTGGCGGATTTCGCCAGCGAGGTGCTCTGATCACAGGGCTGCCTGCGGGCTGGGCTTGGAGCGCCGGTGGATGAAATCCCCGGCCATCCCTGGCACTGACGCAACGCCGTGACAAGCCGATCCGGTGCGGGGTCGGCGCTCAGGAAAGGGATTGGCCCGTGTGCCCTGGCCTCGCCCGGCACGCAGTCAGAACCCACTCGGCACGGACTCGGCCCGAACTCGGCATCTGAGCGCCACGCCAGCGCACGGGGCCCGAGGCGAAGCTTCAGCGCTTGAGGTTGAAGCTTGAGAGCATTTGCTCGCTCTGCTTTTGCAGTTGCTCCTGCACCTGGGCGAAAAGCAGCTTGGACTGCTCCATGTAGCCGCCCATCACGCCCTGCACGAGCGGAGCCTGCTGGTTGAGGAACTGGGTCCACATCTCGGGGCTCAGCCCCTTGGATTGCTCGGCGAGCCTTGCCTGCAGTTCCATGAGGTTCTGGATGTTCTTTTCCAGGTAGCTGCCCATGAAGCCCTGCATGGAGTTGCCATAGAAGCGGATGATGTTGGCCAGCACCTGCTCAGTGAACATGGGCGCGCCGCCGGCCTCCTCCTCCAGAATGATCTGCAACAGGATGCTCCGGGTGAGGTCTTCGTTGGTCTTGGCATCGCGCACGACGAATTCGGCGCGCTGCATCACCAGTTCACGCACATCCGACAGCGTGATGTAGGTGGAGTGCACCGTGTCGTAGAGGCGGCGGTTGGGGTACTTCTTGATGACGCGCACGTGGCTGGCCGCAGAGCCGGCAGGCGTTGCCTGAGCCTCTGCAGCGGCGCCTGGATCGGCCGCAGCCTTCTTGCGGCGGCGGGGCGCAGCGCTGTCTGACTTGGGGGTCTGCACGGAAATCCTCTCGTTGGCTGCCGTGCGTCTGTGTGGCCGGCTTGAGCGCGCATTCTAGGCACCGGTCCCAGGCCTGCGCCCCGTGCTTACCCTGCTGGCCACGCCCTCAGAGCGCTTGGGAAGCTGATGGGGCCGCCGATGCCAGTTGGTCCTGTTCGAGGTTGTCGATCATCTGCTGCATGGCCTGGCGGAAGACCGCCACCTGCTGGGCCGAAAGGCCCCGCACGGCCAGCGCGTTGACCTCTTCGGCCAGGGGCACGAGCCGTGCCTTGAGCTCGCGGCCCTTCGGCGTGAGGGACACGCTGATGTTGCGCAAGTTGCCCGGGCGCTTGAGCCGGGTCACATAGCCCAGCTTTTCCATCGCCAGCAAGGCGCTGTAGGTGGTGGGCTCACTCACCCCGGCCAGCTCGCTCAGCTCTCGCTGCGTCATGCCGTCGCGCTCCCACAGGATACGAAAAAAGGCCCAGTGACCGATGGACACACCGTGCGGTGCCAGACGCTCCTGCAACGATCGCTGGAAGGTGCGCAGCAGGTCCTTGACCCCGAGTGCAATCCGATCGTTGGGCACCGCTTCGCGCCACTTGCGCAGGCTGTCAAGACTGTTCCGGGGATCGGTGGGGGGCATGGCAGTGGCGGATGATCAAGGGTGGGAAAGACAACGCACCGGTGAGGCAGGGTCGAGCTTTGGAAGCCCGGCATTCTAGACACGGCAACTTGCGCGCAAGCTTCGCGCTGCCTGCTCAAGGGGCCTTCGCCTTCAGGAAAGCGAGCGCCGTACCGACGCGCCGGGAGTTGCCAGACCGAGAAGATAAAAGGCCTCTTTTTTCAGCGAGGGCCACACCATGCACCCGAACGACCCGCCTGACCCCTCTGACGAGCCATTGGGGCCCACCCTCCAGGCCCTCACCACGCTGGCGCTGTGCCACCATGGGCAGATCGTGGCGCTGGTCACCGCCGTGGAGGCCATGCTCGCCGCCATGAGCAAGCGGGAGCGGGGCATGGCCACCCGCCTGGACGCGCACTTGGCGATCTGTGCCGCCGACCACCTCGACCCGAACTGGCACCCCGACCAGCGCACGTCGTTTGACAACCAGCTCAAGCGGCTGCATGCCGTGCTGGAGCAGCTCATGCTGCGGGAGACGGCGACCTCAAGGCACGGCCGCGCCCTCAAGACAGGGCCTGCGACGCTCGCTGGTGCTGGTGCTGGTGCTGGTGCTGGTGCTGGCAGGTGAGCCTTCAGCCCCGAGCCCCCAGCGGGCAGGCGTAGAAACAAAAAATCCCCTGCAGGCCAGAAACCTGCAGGGGATGATGTGGTAGGCGCAATTGGACTCGAACCAACGACCCCCACCATGTCAAGGTGGTGCTCTAACCAGCTGAGCTATGCGCCTGTGATCGTCAGAAGCTGTGAAGTATAGCAGGCAAGGGACAGCTCGACGGGCTGCCGCGCGGGCAGAGGCAAGATGCCGCGTGAAAACCCACAGAGAAAGCCGGCTCAAGGCCTGGCCTGGCCTTCTTGCCTCGGCCAAGCTGTGCGCCCCCAGATGCTGCGCCCTGGCAAAGCATGGCAGACGCTGCGGACCAGTTCACCTTCTGCGTGCGGTGCGCACGCCGGGCACCTCTGCAACCACCGCCAGCACACGCTGCACGCGCGCGGCGTCCGACACCTCCACGGTGAAGGTCATCCATGCGGTGCCGCCGTGCCGGTCCTTGATCGACTGTGTCTGCACGCCGATCACGTTCATCTTCTCGCGCGCGAACACCTCGGAGATGTCCCGCAGCAAACCCTGCCGGTCAGCCGCCTGCACCGTGACGTCCACCGGGTAGAGCGCAGGCGTGCGGTCCGCGGTGGTGCTCCATCGCACCTCGATCACCCGCTCGGGGCTGAGCCGCGCCATGTTGCGAAAATTGGTGCAGTCGTGGCGGTGGATGCTCACGCCCTTTCCGCGGGTGACGAAGCCGGCAATGGCATCAGGTGGTGCAGGCTTGCAGCACTTGGCCAGCTGGGTGAGCAGCGAATCGATGCCCACCACCAGCACGCCGCCCTTGGCGCTGCGCTCTCCGGGGGCGCGCCGCCGGGCCAGGATGATGTCGTCGGCCGTGGGCGCCGGCTCTGCAGGCCGCAGCAGGTTCTCGATGGAGCGCAGCGACAACTCGTCCTTGCCCACCACCTCGAAGAGATCCTCGGCGTTCTTCAGGCCCAGCTGGGCGGCGAGGTCGTCGTACTTGACCGCAGTCTTGCCTTCGCGCTGCAGCAGCTTTTCCACCGCCTCGCGACCGCGCGCCATGGTCTCCTGCAGCGCCAGCGCATTGAACCAGGCGCGCACCTTGGCCCGGGCTCGGTGGCTGGCCAGGAAGCCCAGCTCCGGGTTGAGCCAGTCGCGGGAGGGGCCGCCCTCTTTGGCTGCAATCACCTCCACCGTCTGCCCGTTGTGCAGCGTCGTGTTCAGCGGCACCATGACACCGTCCACCCGCGCACCGCGGCAGCGGTGACCCAGGTTGGTGTGCACGCTGTAAGCGAAATCGATCGCCGTGGCCCCCTGCGGCAGTTCCACCACCGCCGCTTCGGGCGTGAGCACGTAGATCCGGTCCTCCAGCAGCCCGCGGCTGCCGCCATCGGCGGGTGCCGCCACGGGCCGCGAGAGATCGCGCTCCCAGGCCAGCAGCTGGCGCAGCACCGCAATCTTGGCGTCGTACGCGCTCGTGGCCGCCACGCCGGCGTAGCCCCTGGCGCCGGCTTCCTTGTAGGCCCAGTGCGCGGCCACGCCGCTTTCGGCATGGTCGTGCATGGCCTGGGTGCGGATCTGGATCTCGATGGGCTTGCCCGCGGCATCGCGCACCACGGTGTGCAGCGACTGGTAACCATTGGGCTTGGGCCGGGCGATGTAGTCGTCGAATTCGCCCTCGACCTGCGCGAAGTTCGCATGCACATGGGCCAGCACCGCGTAGCAGTCCTTCACGTCGTGCGCGATCACCCGCAGCGCACGGACATCGAACACCTGCTCGAAGTCCAGGCCCTTGCCGCGCATCTTCTTGACGATGCTGTAGATGTGCTTGGGCCGGCCCTGCACCTGCACGCGCAGGCCCTGGCGGACGAGGTCAGCCTCCAGCTTGTCGCGCAGTGCCTGCATGTGGCCTTCGCGCTGCGTGCGCTTTTCATCGAGCAGGCGCGCGATCTCGCGGTAGGTGTCGGGCTCGGTGAAGCGAAACGCCAGGTCTTCCAGTTCCCACTTGATCTGCCAGATGCCCAGGCGATTGGCCAGCGGCGCAAACACCTGCAGTGATTCGCGCGCCATCGATTCAGGCGGCGCCTTGCGGCTGGCTGCGTGGTAGCGCAGCGTCTGCAGGCGCGAGGCCAGGCGCAGCATCACCACGCGCAGGTCGCGCGAGAAGGCCAGCAGCATCTTGCGCACGTTCTCGACCTGGGCCGCTGGGTCGTCCGAGAGCTGCGCCCTGGCCTGGGCCACACGGGCCTGACGCTGCACGCCGACCAGCTTGGTCGTCTCCACCGCCAGCGCCGCATGGCTGTGGCCAAAAGCGGCCGCGATGACCTCGGCGGGCTTGTTCAGGTGCTCGCAGGAATACACCAGGTAACTGGCCGCCTGCATGGCCTCGGAGCCACCGATGCCCTGGAGAATCGCTGCCACCGCATCGGCATGGGCCAGGATGGGCTCGCCCGTGTCCAGCACGCGGCCGGCCAGCAGCGGCTCGGCAAATGCGCGGGCGCGGGCCAGCGCACCGGGCTGCTCGGGCAGGCTGTCGGCGGTGGCCGCCACGATGGTGGCGGGGGCCTGCGCCGCCGCCTGCGGGCCATGTGCCGTGCTTTTCATGCGTGCCTGGAACGCCCTGGCCGCTCAGGCCTGCAGCAGGAAGTCGCGCACGGCCTGCACCTGGTCGGCGGCCACCAGGGTGGGCGCGTGGCCCACACCCTGGAATTCCACCAGCTGAGGGCGCGGCCCTTGGCGGGTCATCGCGAGCGCGGCATCCCGGGCCAGCAGGTCCGACTCAGCTCCTCGCAGCAGCAGCGTGGGGCAGGCAATCTGTGCATAGACCTCGCTCATGATGCGGCTGGACTGCTGGTGCGCCTCGGGTGTGAAGGCCCTGAAGGGCTGGGCAATGGCCGGGTCGTAGTGCAGCACCATGGCCTGGCCCGAAGGGTCCGACGCGCCCGCTGCGGGCTTGAGCATGGGGGTGTTCAACGCCTGCCATTCCTCGTCCGTGTGCGGACCGAAGCCGGCCATGCGTTCGCGCAGCGCGGTCAGTCCCGCCGCGAGGCTGTCGAAGGTGGGCGTCATGCCCACGTAGCCGCCAATGCGCGACAGGCCCGTCCAATCCAGCACCGGACCCACATCGTTGAGCACAAGGCGCGCAAGAGGCACTGGCCAGCGCTGGGGCTGGACTGCGGCGAGCATGCCCACCAGGCCGCCCATGCTGGTGCCCACCCAATCAAGGCGGTGCACGGGCGCCTCCTGGTGCAGCTGGTGCACCAGGGCCTGCAAGTGCAGCACGTAGTTCGCCGGCTGGTAGAGGCCGGGGTCGGGCAGCCACTGGCTCTGGCCCCGCCCCGCCACGTCGGGGCAGACCACGCGCAGGCTGCGGCCTGACTTTTGCGCCTGGGCCACCAGCGTGCGGGCCAGCACGTCGAAGTCGCGCCCCTGCCGCGTGAGCCCGTGGACGCACAGCACCACATGGGGGCTGAGCTCATCGCCCCATTGCCAGTAGCCCATGCGAAAAGTGGCGGACGCGGAGGCCGGAGCGTCGGGCCCCACCGGGCATTCGGCGTGGCAAAGCAGGGGCGAAAGGGCGGGGGCGGAGCGGGAAACGTCAGGCTTCATAATGACTCTGCGTGTGCCATGGTCTGCGCCATGGCAACCAAAGAATGCATCGGATTGTCGTCCCATTTCACCTGGAGGATTTCATGCTCAAAGGCAAAACTGCGCTCGTGACAGGCTCAACCAGTGGCATCGGGCTGGGCATCGCCAAGGCCCTGGCCCAGCAGGGCGCGAACGTGGTGCTCAACGGTTTTGGCGACGCTGCGGCGCCCCAGGCAGAGGTGGCTGCCCTGGGCGTTGAGGTGGCCTTCCACGGCGCCGACATGAGCCGTCCTGCCGAGATCGAGGACATGATGAAGTTCGCCGCCAGCCGCTTCGGCCGGGTGGACATCCTGGTCAACAACGCCGGCATCCAGCATGTGGCGCGAATCGAAGACTTCCCGGCCGAGCGTTGGGACGCCATCATCGCCATCAACCTCTCCAGCGCCTTTCACGCCACCCGCAGGGCGCTGCCGGCCATGAGGGCGGCCAACTGGGGCCGCATCATCAACGTGGCCTCGGTGCATGGCCTGGTGGCATCGGCAGAAAAATCCGCTTATGTCGCAGCCAAGCACGGCGTGGTGGGGTTGACCAAGGTGACGGCGCTCGAAACGGCCACCACGGGCGTGACCTGCAACGCCATCTGCCCGGGCTGGGTGCTCACGCCCCTGGTGCAAAAGCAGGTCGATGCCAAGGCCGAGATGCTGAAGCTTTCCAACGAAGAAGCCAAGAAGGTGCTGCTGGGCGAGAAAGAGCCCTCGATGCAATTCACCACGCCGGAGGAACTGGGCGCATTGGCCGTGTTCTTCTGCTCACCGGCGGGCAACAACGTGCGGGGCGTGGCCTGGAACATGGATGGCGGCTGGGCCGCGCAGTGAAGCCCGCGCAAGCGCCTCAGTGCTCCGGCGCAAACCACTGCGCCGGTTCAGGGCTGTGAACGGCGGGCGGCTACAGGCTCAGCGCCCGGCGGCCACGAAGCCCAGCCCGGCGGGCGGGGCCGGGGGCGGCTCTGCGGGCATTTCCAGGCGCTGAAGCGGCGCACCACTGGCCGCATCGGCCAGTTGGGCATGGCGCGGGCCCACGGAGTGAAGCACCACCCCCTCACGCACCTGCGCGCCCACACGCACGGCACGGCCAGGCTGGCCGTCCACCGACAGCAGCGCCACACCCTGGCGACCCTGCGCAATCACGCCCCGCAGTTCAATGCGCGACGCGACCGCAGCAGCCGCGGCCGACTCGGCAGGGACGCGGCCTGCACCCAGCGCCAACGCGATGGCACCCCCGTCCATGCCTGGCATGGCAACCGGCGCTTCAGGCAAAGCCACGGCAGGCGCCCTGTCCTCGCCCAGGCGCAGGCCCCAGTAGGCCGCGCTCAGGCCCACCAAGAGCCACAGGGAAAAGCCCGCGGCGCGGGAAACTGAGAAGGCCATCATGCAGGAATTATGATCCAGCTCATGAATACCGATGCATTCATTTCGAGGCGCAAAGCGCAGCTGCAGCGAGGCTTCACGCTGATCGAGCTGATGGTGGTGCTGGTCATCATCGGTGTGCTGGCAGCGCTCATCGTGCCCAACGTGCTCGACCGTGCTGACGATGCGCGGGTCACCGCCGCGCGCACCGACATCGCCAACCTGCAGCAGGCGCTCAAGCTTTACCGCCTG
>CAYVGD010000022.1:0-17013 GCA_964450095.1 uncultured Polaromonas sp. | reverse complement strand
GCCCGTGCTGAAAGCGGACAATTTTTACGGTCTGGCCAGCGACTACCTGCACGCGCAGCAGACCGCGCTCACCCTAGGCCACACGCACCGATTCAGCGGCGAGCGGGAACTCAAGACCACGCTGCGCCACGGCAGCTACGAGCGCGATCTGTGGGCCACCGTGGTCTCGTTCGCGCCGGCAGCCAACCAACCCGACGGGCAGGCCATCAGCCTGAGCAACCCGCCCAGCGCGAACACGGTGCTCAACCGCAACAACTTCAAGGGCCGCCGCGGCATCAGCGACATCACCCAGCTTCAAAGCGACTACAGCCACAAGTTCACCCAGGGCGCCGTGCGCCATCACCTGATCGCGGGCGTGGACGTGGTGCTCGAGGACGCCCAGCGCCAGCCCAGCAACAGCGGCGGCAACCTGCCGAGCACCGCGCCTGCCAGCCTGCGCCAGACCACGGTGGGCAACCCCAACGATGGGGCCCGGCGCGAAGACACCCGCAGCTGGACCTACAACACCTTCGATGCCGACAGCATCGGCGTGTATGCGCAGGACGTGATCTCGCTCGGCGAAAAGTTCAAGCTGGTGGGCGGCGTGCGCTTTGACCGCTTCCGCGCCCATTACCAGGCGCCTCGCACCGCCAACGGCGTGACCGTGGTGGACTCGGGCTCGATCTCGGAAAGCCTCTGGAGCCCGCGCCTGGGCGCGATCTACCAGCCCCATGCGGCGTCCTCGTACTACGCCTCCGTGGGCGAGTCCTACAACACCTCGGGGGACACCTACCAGTTCTCCCTGGGCAATTTCACCTCCAGCGGGTCCAACGGCAGGACCGCTCGCACACCGCCGGAGAAAAGCCGCAACTTCGAGGTCGGCGCGAAATGGAACGTGCTGGACAACCGCGCCAGCATCAACGCAGCGGCGTTCCACTCCGAAAAGTTCAACGAACGCAACATCGACCCCGACTCGGCGGCGCAGCAGCAACTGCTCAGCGGCAAGCGCCACGCCACCGGCATGGAATTCAGCGTCGCCGGCAGGCTGACGCCCGCCTGGGAGCTGTTCTACAACCACACCTGGATACCGGTGGCCAAGATCGACCAGCACAACGGCGTCGCCGACAACGGCCAGCCGCTGGGGGCTACCGCTCCCCGGCAGGGCGACCGCCCGGGCCTCACACCGAAGCACAGCGCCAGCATCTGGAGCACCTACCGCTTCACCCCGCGCTGGCGCGCGGGCCTGGGCGCGACCTACCGCAGCGAACAGACGCCGCTGACCCAAAAGGTCAACACGGCGCAGGCCTTCACGGTGTGGGACGGGATGGCCGAGTACACCGTCGATGAACACACCACCGTCCGGCTGAACGTGACCAACATCACCAACGCGCTGTACGCCGACGGCCTCTACACCAGCTTCTACACCCCGGGCCTTCCGCGGCGGGCCATGCTCACGCTGAAGACCGTGTTCTGAGCGCCCTGCTCCACCCACCATGCTCCACCTGAAGAAGCTGCTCTTGCCGCAGGAGGTGCAAAGCGTGCGCCAGCGGCTGGACGCCGCCGATGCGCCCTGGGTGGACGGCCAGCGCAGCGCCGGTCCCCAGGCCCAAGGTCTCAAGCACAACCTGCAGCTCGCGCAGGACAGCGCCTTGCTGCGCGAGCTGCAGGCTCTGGTGCTGCAGGCGCTGCAGCGAGACGCGCTATTTTTCTCCGCGGCACTGCCGCGCCGAATCCTGCATCCGCTGTTCAACCGCTACAGCGCGCCCGGGGCACACTACGGCCCGCATGTCGATGGCGCGGTGCTGCATTCACCGGCCAGCGGTGAATGGGTTCGCAGCGACCTGTCCTGCACGCTGTTCCTCTCCGATCCCTCGGAATACGAGGGCGGCGAGCTTTGCATCCAGCACAGCCTGGGTTCGCAGAGCGTCAAGCTCGCGGCCGGCGACGCCTTCCTCTACCCCGGCAGCACGGTGCATGAAGTGCGCCCTGTCACCCGGGGCACGCGCCTGGCCTCTTTTTTCTGGATCGAAAGCATGGTGCGCAGCCAGGAGCAGCGGCAACTGCTGTTTGACCTCGACATGAACCTGCTCAAGCTGCGGCAAAGCCACGGTGAAAGTGCGGAGGCCACGGCGCTCTCAGGCACCTACCACAACCTGCTGCGCATGTGGGCCAGCACATGAGCCCGGGCATCCGCCCCCCGCCCCTGGAGCGCCCCGGCCTGTTCACCCTGGCCGATCATGAACAGGCTGCGCAGCACCTGCTGGACGAGGCCACCTGGGCTTATGTGAACGGCGGCGCGGGCCAGGAGGCGACCCTGCGCGCCAACACGCAGGCCTGGCAGGACATCGCTCTCCGGCCCCGCGTGCTGCAGCCGCTGGCCGGCGGCCACACCCGGTGCACGCTGCTGGGCCGCACGCTGGCCCACCCACTGATCGCGGCGCCCATGGCGGCGCAGCGCGCCATCCATCCGCACGGCGAACACGCCCTGGCCCTGGCCTGCGCGAGCCTCGGCGCAGGCGTGGTGCTGGGCATGCACGCCAGCGCTCGCCTGGAAGACGTGGCGCGGCTGGTGCTGCCGGAGGCCGACCGCGGCCCTCTGTGGTTCCAGCTTTACCTGCAGCAGGACCGAGGGTTTCTGCGCGAGTTGCTGGCCCGCGTGGACGCGGCCGGCTACGAGGCGCTGGTGCTCACCGTCGATGCGCCCGTGGCGGGCGTGCGCGACCGCGAACTGCGCGCCGGCTGGCGGCTGCCCGCGGGCCTGCAGACTCCGAATCTCGAGGGACTGCAGCGCCCTGCGACGGCAACGCTCGGGCCTGGCCAGAGCCGGCTCTTCGACGGCCTGCTGGCCCATGCGCCCACCTGGGCAGACGTGGACTGGCTGCGCGGGCAGACCCGCTTGCCGGTGCTGCTCAAGGGCATCACGCACCCCGAGGATGCCCGGCTCGCCCTGAATCACGGAGCCGCGGGCGTGATCGTCTCCAACCACGGTGGCCGCACGCTGGACACGCAGTGCGCCACCGCGCGGCTGCTGCCCGACGTGGTGCAAACCCTCCAGGGTCAGGTGCCTGTGCTGGTCGACGGGGGCCTGCGCCGCGGCACCGACGTGCTCAAGGCGATGGCGTTGGGCGCCTCGGCCGTCCTGGTGGGCCGTCCCCTGCTGCACGGGCTCGCCCATGGCGGCGCAAAGGGTGTGGCCCAGGTGGTCCGGCTGCTGCGCGACGAACTGGAGGTGGCCATGGCCCAGTGCGGCTGCGCCACCCTGGCCCAGGCTTCGCGGCAGTTGCTGGGCTGAGAACCTTGAAACATTGAGCCCAACCATTCAGCCAAAACCGCTGAATCACTGCAAATGAGATAGATTCTCATTTATACTCGCTGCAGTTACCGACCTGTTTTCCCACACCGCCCCATGATCGTCTGTGTCTGCCGCCGGGTTTCTGACCGGGACATCCTCCGCCACGCCCAAGCGGGCCTCGATTTCGAAAACGTCCAGTTCGAGTTGGGCATCGCCCTGCAGTGCGGGCGCTGCGAAGGCTGCGCGCGGGACCTGGTCGCCCGCTGCGCGAGCGACGGCGCTGCCTGCCAGCCGGCCACCCGAACGGGCGCCGCGCCGGGTCCGTCCCAGGCCAGGCTGCTGCTGGCGGCCTGAGGTCGCGCTCTGGGCGACGATGCGCCCGACCGACCCCGGCGCCCACTTCCGACACGCGAACACGCTACGCTTCGCCTTGCATTCCTAAAAGACGCTACCAAAGCGCTCCCGCCCGCCCCGACCATGGCCCCACTGAATCCGCCCCACCCCCTCCTGGCGCCACGCCACCTGCGCGCTGGCGGCCTGGTGCTGGCCGCCCACCTGGGGCTGGCCTGGCTGATCACCTTGGGCCTGAGCCCTCGGCCGCCGGAACTGTTGGTGCCCGCCGAAATGCTGGCGCAGGTGCTGGAGCCCACGCCCCGGGCTGCTGCGCCCACGCCCCCGGTCCCGAAGCAGCCGCCACCCGCGCCGGCCAAGCCGACCCCGCCGCCGCCCAGGCCGGCACCCGCGCCTTCGCTGGCCCCGGCGCCCAGCCCCACGCCGCCCTTGCCCCCAGCTTCGCCCTCGCCCCCAACGCCGCCTTCTGCGTCACCCAACCCTGCCCCGGCGGCAAGCAACTCCGCCAGCGCGCTGGCGGCTGCATCCACGGCGACCGCAGCCGCCGCACCAGCACCAGCCAGCCCTGCAACCGCACCCGCGGCGCCCGCCCCAGTGCAACTGCCCTCGACCAACGCCGACTACCTGCAGAACCCCAAGCCCGCTTACCCCACCGCATCGCTTCGGTTGGGCGAGAGCGGGCGCAGCGTGCACCGCGTGTGGATCGGCCCCGACGGGCGGCCGCAGAAGGCCGAGTTGGTGCGCTCCAGCGGCTACCCCCGCCTGGACAAGGCCGCGCACGACGCCGTGATGGGTTGGCGCTACGTGCCCGGCAAGCGCGGTGGCGTGCCCGAACTGATGGCGTTTGACGTGCCCATCGTGTGGGAATTGCCCAACTGATTCTTTTCATTTCAATCCCGGAGAAACCACCCCATGAATGCTGATTTCGGCATCGCCAACGCCTGGACCCAGGGCGACTTCGTCACCCGAACGGTGGCCGTCATCCTGCTGCTGATGTCGGTTGCCTCGTGGACCCTCATCGTCCTCAAGTCGCTGGACCTGCTGCGCTACAAGAAGTTGGCGCAGCAGGCGCAGGATTTCTGGCACAGCAAAGACCTCGCCAGCGGCCTGAAGTGCCTGAGCAGCGAGCCGGCCAACCCATTCCGCCAGATGGTCGAGCAAGGCGTAGAGGCCGACTCGCACCACCGCGACTCCAGTGCCGAGTTGCAGGACGCGCTGGGCCGCGACGAATGGCTGACCCGCAACCTGCGCCAGGTGCTCGACGACTTCACCGCCCGCCTGCAGGCGGGCCTGGCCGTGCTCGCCTCAGTGGGCTCGACCGCACCTTTCATCGGGCTGTTCGGCACGGTCTGGGGCATCTACCACGCGCTGGTGGCCATCAGCGCCACGGGCCAGGCGTCCATCGACAAGGTGGCCGGCCCGGTGGGCGAAGCACTGATCATGACCGCCTTCGGCCTGGCCGTGGCCATCCCGGCCGTGCTGGGCTACAACGCGCTGCTGCGCGGCAACAAGGGCGTGCAGCACAAGCTGGGCCGCTTCGCACACGACCTGCACGCTTACCTGATGACGGGCTCGCGCGTGGCGCGGACGGCACCGGCGCGCGTGCCGCAGGAGGCTTGAGGCCATGGCTTTTTCCGCACAGGACAACGACGACGAGGTCATGAACGAGATCAACATGACCCCCTTAGTGGACGTCATGCTGGTGCTGCTCATCATCTTCATGGTCACCATCCCGGTGATGCAGCATTCGGTCAACGTGGAACTGCCGCGGGCCAGCAACGTGGCGCCTGCCGCCAAGGCCGAGGTGCTGCGCCTGACGATCGAGGCCGATGGCCGGTACCTTCTCAACGATGCGGCCCTGGAGGATGCCGCCCTGGCCGAACGCTTCAAGGCGCTGGCCACGGCCGAGCCCCAGCCGGAGCTTCACATCCGCGGTGACCGCAACGTGCGCTACGAGCGCGTGGCCCAGGCCATGGCCGCAGCACAGCAGGCTGGCCTTCGCAAGATCGCCTTCATCACCGAAGCCAAGGCACCGTGAACGCCTTGCAGGCCTCCATGAGCCAGGCCGTGACCGCCGAGGCACAGGCCGGGCCGTCCGGGCAGGAGGCCCGCGGCGTGGCACCTGCCCTCCCGCGCCTGTCCAGCCAGCAACTGCTTCAGGGCGCGCGCACGGTCGAGATACTTCACGAGGGCGCGGTCTACCGCCTTCAGGCCACACGCCTGGGCAAGCTCATCCTCACCAAATGAAAAAGCCGACCCTCGGGTCGGCTTCAGGCGGGGGCGCAGGACGCCCGGCCGGGGGTCAGAGGCCCAGGGCAGCGATGCCGGCCTTGGCGATCTGCGCGTCTTCGTTGGACTTCACGCCGCTCACGCCCACGGCGCCCAGGCAGAAGCCGTCCTTCATGATCGGCACGCCCCCTTCGAGCATGCCCTGCAGGGCCGGCGCGCTCAGGAAGGACGAACGGCCGCCGTTGATCACGTCTTCGTAGACCTTGCTCTCGCGGCGACCCAACGCTGCGGTGTGCGCCTTGGCCGGGGCGATGTGGGCCGAGACGGGCGGTGCGCCATCCAGGCGCTGCAGGTGCAGCAAGTGGCCGCCTTCGTCGCAGATGGCGACGGTGACGGCCCAATTGTTTTTCAGTGCCTCGGCTTCAGCGGCGGCAGCGATGGCCTTGACGTCGGCCAGTTCCAGGGCGGATCGGTTTTTCATGGGGCAAGACTCTTTTGTGGTGTCGGAAAACCGCGCAGTTTAGCCCGCAGGCCCTCACGGCGCCGTGGCCCAGCTGTGACATGGATGCAAAAGAACCCTCACAAAAAATAAGGGGTGGGCCTTGCAAGGCTGGAGCGTGCCTACAATTTGAGCGTGACCAGCCCGGACGACCCATCAGTGGGGCGCGCCGTTTCCCTGGTCCAGACTTCAAGGAGGTCAACCATGAACCATCAATACCAACCCGCCAGCTACGGCTACGCCCTGCCCTCCCAGGCCGAGCGCAACCGCGTGCTGCGCAACACCTACTGGCTGCTCGCCCTGAGCATGGTCCCCACGGTGCTGGGCGCCTGGCTGGGCGTGGCCACGGGCATCACGGCGGCCCTGTCGGGTGCGCTGGGCCTGGTGGTCTTCCTGGGCGGCGCCTTCGGCTTCATGTTCGCCATCGAGAAGACCAAGAACTCGGCTGCGGGCGTGCCGGTGCTGCTGGCCTTCACCTTCTTCATGGGCCTGATGCTCTCGCGCATGCTGGCCGTGGTGCTCGGCTTCAAGAACGGCTCCGAACTGGTGATGACCGCCTTCGGCGGCACGGCCGGCGTGTTCGTGCTGATGGCCAGCCTGTCCACCGTCATCAAGCGCGACCTCTCGGGCATGGGCAAGTGGCTCATGGTCGGCGCATTGGTGCTGATGGTGGGCGCCATCATCAACGTGTTCGTGGGCTCCTCCACCGGCATGATCGTCATCAGCATGCTGGCCGTGGGTATCTTCTCGGCCTTTGTGCTGTATGACCTCAAGCGCATCGTCGACGGCGGCGAGACGAATTACATCAGCGCCACGCTGGGCATCTACCTGAGCCTGTTCAACGTGTTCCAGAGCCTGCTGGCCCTGCTGGGCATCTTCGGCGGCGAGCGCGAATAAAGGCTGACACCAAAGCATCAAAGGGGCCCTCGGGCCCCTTTTTTCATGGGCTGGCGTGCCCGGCATCGCATGCCGGGAAGCCATGCGGAAGGTGCAAGCTGCGCTTTGGAAGCGTCACGGGTGTGAGGGGTCACGCGCACTGAGGATGAGCGTGCGAGGATCATCGTTCAGCGCGCACCTTCTTGAGGCATGGCGCCCGAGGGGGAGCATGGCGAAGGAAAGCGTGCAGGGCCGCAGCGTGCTAATCGCCGGTGTGCCGCTGGGCCCGCCAAAGCAGCAGCCCCCCGAGCGAAGCCACCGACGTGAGCGCGCCAAAGCCCGCCCGGTAGGTGCCTGAAAGCTCGGACAGCAGGCCGAACACCGGGGGGCCCAGCACCACGCCCAGGAACGTGCAGGCCAGGGTTCCGCCCGTGGCCACGCCCGCCTGGCCGGGCGGTGCGCGCCGCGCCACCTCCGCCAGGTACACCCCGTTCCATCCAATGGCGGAGGCACCGAACACCACCAGCAGGAGCACCAGCAGCGGCTGCGGAACGCCTGGGCCGATCAGGGCCGTGGCAAGGGCCGAGCCGGCCATGACCACCGCCAGGGCGATCAGCATGGGGCGTGCGCCCATCCAGCGGTCGGCTGCGTAGCCCCACGCAATCCGGCCGCCCACGCCGCCGAACTGCACAAAAGCCAGCATCAGGCCGGCAGCCACCAGCCCGTGCGACAGGTCCTCGTGCAGGAAGGTCACCAGGTAGGTGGTCAGCGACATCTGCACCATGGAAAAAAGAAAGGAACAGGCCGCCATGGTGGCCAGCGCCGGGTGCGACAGCACCAGCCGCAGTGACCCCAGGGCGCCGCCCGCACCGAAGGCGCTCGAGGCGTTGCGGTCGTCATCCAGCGAGCCGCGAAGCGGCTGGCTCATGCCGGCGCAAGCCACGCAGGCCAGCGCCACCAGGGCCAGCGTGGCCCGCCAATCCACCGCCAGCATCAGCGAAGGAACGATGGCACCTGCCAACATGCTGCCCACGGGGACCCCGGTCTGCTTGATGGAAAACACCAGCGACATCCGGTGCGCAGGCGTGGTGCGCGCCAGCACGTGCGAGCTGGCAGGCGTGATCGGCCCGTAGCCCAGCCCGATGAGCACCGCACCCAGCGCCAGCGCCGGAAGCCAGGGCATGGCGCAAAGCAGCAGGCCCGAGGCGCACAGCAAGAGACCCGCCTGGCTCACCCGGATCGCCCCCCAGCGCCGGCTGGCGGCGCCCCCCAGGAGGCTGGCCACCATGGCGCCGAGGTAGCAAATGGATACATACACACCCACCAGAGAAGGCGCCAGTTGCAGACTGCGCGCGACCTCCGGCCCCATGACGGGCAGGCTCAGGAGAGCCAGCGCCACCATGGCCTGAATGCCCAAAGTGAGGGCCAGGGGAACCCAGCCGCCACCCGGTGAGGTTGGCGGGCTCAATCCGGCTTGACCCCCGCCCTGACCAGCAGGCCGCCGAGCACCTCGATCTCCTGGCGCAGGTGCGCGCGCAAGGCCTCGGGCCGGGCGCGTTCGGCCGGCACCGCGGACACGCCCATGGTGTCCAGGCGCTGGCGGACCTCGGGATCGGCCACGGCTTTTTGCAGCGTTGCGGTGAGGGTGTCGATCACCGGCCGGGGCGTGCCCTTGGGCGCGTACAGCCCGAAGGAAATGTTGATGTCAAAGCCCTGCACGCCCGCCTCCGAGATGGCCGGAAGCTCGGGCAGCTGCGGCAGGCGGCTGCGGCCCGCCGCCGCGTAGGCCTTGATCTTGCCGCCCTTGATGGAGGGCACCGTGCCCGAGGTCTGGTCGCACAGCAGGTCCACCTGGCCGCCCATCAGGTCATTGAGGGCCGGGCCCGTGCCGCGGTAGGGAATCTCGTTGAACTTCACGCCCAGCACGCTTTGCATCATCAGGCCGCACAGGTGCGAGGCCGAACCCACGCCGGCGTGGGCCAGGCTGATTTTGGGCGCATTGGCGCGGACGTAGGTGATGAACTCGGGCAGGTCCTTGGCCGGGAAACCGCTGCGCGCGGCAATCAGCATGGGGCCGCTGGTGGCCGAGCCGATGGGCTCGAAGTCTGCCACCGGGTCGTAGGGCAGGTTCTTGAACATCGCCACGTTGGTGGCGTGGCTCACGTGGATCATCAGCAGGGTGTAGCCGTCGGGCTTGGCGCGCGCCACCCGGGTTGTGCCCACGGTGCCCGAGGCACCCGCCGGGTTCTCCACCACCACTTGCTGGCCCAGGATGCGCTGGAACGCGCCGGCGAACACCCGGGTGATGGCGTCCCCCGGCCCGCCGGGCGCATAGGGCATGACCATGGTCAGGGGCCGATTCGGAAAATCCTGCGCGCCGGCCGACAGCGCCAGCCCTGCGGCGCAGGCCGCCAGCAGCCGCCGCAGCGTGCGTGGAAAGTTCGCTGAGTGGGTCATCTTTGTCTCCTGGGTGGTTGGAATCGGAACACCTGGGCCCTGCCTGCGCGGTGGGCGTGGGCCACTTGAGTTGCGACAGGGGGCCGCGCGTGCACAGGCGGAAAGTGCCCCCGCACGGGAAAGGCGCGCTAGGCCAGCAGCCGGCGGCGAATTTCCGCCGGCTCCAGCACCTCCAGCGGCAGCGCGCCCCCCTGGGGAATGCCGACCTGCGTGGCGTTGAGCAGCATGGACACCATCACGTAAGTGCCCGAGAGCACGGTGAGGTCGATCACCTGCTGCTCGCCCATCTGCTCGACGGCGCGCTGCCACAGTGCATCGGGGACGCGGTGGTTGAGCGTGAGTTGAACGCAGTAGTCGTAAACCAGCGCCTCGTCTTCACGCATGGCCGCTGGCCGCTCGCAGCGCCTGAGCTGCGCCATCACCTCGTCCGAGAGACCGGCGCGGCGGGCGATCGTTTCGTGCGCCCACCACTCATACTGCGCATTGGCCACCCGCGCCTGGATCAGGATCGCGAATTCGTTGAGCCTTTTCTCCACCGAGGTGCGAAAGCGCAGGTAGTCCAGCAGTTCGAAGCAGCGGCGCGCCATCTCGGGGCTGCGCAGCAGCGCGTTGTACGGCCCCCCCAGCGCCGCGCTGGACACCTTGAGGATGTCGTCGGCCAAAGGGCGAGTCTCGGGAGCCAGGTCTTCATAAGCCAGTTGGGCCAGGCGTTCGGTCATCGTTGCAGCGCTTTCCATGGAAGTACCCGCGCAAGATAGACCGCGCACCTTCTCCGCATGAGTCGCCCAGTTGACTCTGGCGCCCTGCCCGCGGGTTTCCCCCAGGCAGCGTGCGGGCCGAAGCGCTGACCGCCCGGTCTGCTGGCGGCGCGCAGTAATGCTTTTGGGGACGCAACACGGGCCGGTCGAGCCGGTCGAGCCGGTCGGGCTGGTGGTCCATGAGGTCCATGAGGATCATCAGGGCCATCAGGGCCAACGGTGCGAACCTTCCAGCAGGGCTGGCCGGGCCGGGTCCCGCCCTGGGGGGCCGCTCAGGCCGCGCCGGGCCGCTCGAACACCGCCATGCTCTCCACGTGCGCCGTGTGCGGGAACATGTTCACCACGCCGGCGGCCACGCAGCGGTAGCCGGCCTCGTTGACCAGCAGGCCCGCATCGCGCGCCAGCGTGGCCGGGTTGCAGCTCACGTAGACGATGCGGCGGGGCGCCTGCCAGCCCGGCGGCGGCTCCACCGGCGGGATGAAGAACTCGTCGGTCTTGGCCCCGTCCTTGTTGACGCGTGCCCGACGCTGCCCGTGCGGATGCAGCGCTGCCAGCGCCTTGAACAGCTCGAATGCGCCCTCGCGCGGTGGGTCCACCAGCCATTTGTCGGCCGCGCCGTCGGAGGCCAGCAGCTCGGGCGTCATCTCGAACAGGTTGCGCGCGGCAAAACGGGTGGGCGCCAGCGCCGGCTGACCGGCCTGCTGCCGCTGCGCCTGGTTGTGAGTCAGGTTCTCGCGCGAGCGCGCCACCAGCGCCTCGCTGCCCTCGATGCCCAGCACTTCGCGCGCCTGCGTGGCCAGCGGCAGCGTGAAGTTGCCCAGGCCGCAGAACCAGTCGATCACGCGCTCGCCCGGCCGCACGTCCAGGAGCCGCAGCGAACGCTCGACGAGAACGCGGTTGATGTAGGGATTGACCTGCGTGAAGTCGGTGGGCTTGAAAGGCATCACGATGCCGAACTCCGGCAGGCCATACGCCAGGGCCGGTCCGCCCTCGTCCAGCAGGTGCACCGTGTCCGGCCCCTTGGGCTGCAGCCACCACTGCAGGCCTGGCCGCGCCTGCGCAAAGGCGCGCAGCCTGGCCTTGTCGGCGTCGGACAGCGGCTCCAGGTGCCGCAGCACCAGGGCGGTGACCAGCGCGCCCGCCACTTCGCCGCAGGCCAGCTCGATCTGCGGGCAGGTCTCCCGCGCCTGGAGGCTGCCCACAAGCTCGCGCAGCGGGAGCAGCATGTCGCTCACGTGCCGGGGCAGCACATGGCATTCACAGATGTCGGCCACGTACTGGCTCTTGCGCTCGTGGAAGCCCACCAGCACGGTTTCCTTCTTGCGCACATAGCGCACCGACAGCCGCGCACGGAAACGGTAATGCCAGGCCGGGCCTTCGATCGGCCGCAGCATGCGCTCGGCGCCGAGCTTGCCCAGGTGCTTGAAGTTGTCTTCCAGCACGCGTTGCTTGACCGCCACCTGCGCCGAAGCGTCCAGATGCTGCATCTTGCAGCCGCCGCAGGCACCCTGGTGCAGCCCGAAGTGCGGGCAGGCCGGACGCACGCGCTGGGGCGATTCGCGCAGCACCTCGAGCACGGTGGCTTTCTCGAAGCTGCTTTTCTTGCGGTTGATGTTGGCGGTCACCTGCTCGAACGGCAGGCCGCCTTCGATGAACACCACCTTGCCATCGGGCCGGTGGGCAATGCCCTGGGCCTCCATGTCGAGCGACTCGACGGTGAAAACGTCGGGAACATGGACAACGGGCTGGGCGGGAACACGGGCATCAGCCGGCACGCACGGCGGCTGGGAAAGCGGAGAAGTCATGCACCGATTGTCTCAGGTGGCACGAGGTCGCCCAGGAGTCGGGCGCGTGCAAAAACAGAGGCAGAGACACCTGAGACGGGGACCTCACCGCCCCTGGCAGGCGCCCCGTCCTTGGGGCGATCTCCCGCCTCAACCCCAGGCGGCCAGGTACTCCTGCCAGTGCGGCTCGGTGGCTGCCAGCTCGGCCAAGCTGCCCTTGACGAAGTCCATCTCCTGCGCGTACTCGGCCTCCAGCAGGCCGCCGCGCATCTTTTGGAAGCGGCAATACATCAGGTAGGTGTTCATCACGTCGGTCTCGCAGTAGCGGCGGATGTCCTCGAGCTTGCCGTCCTGCCATGCGCCGAAGACCGCCGAGCCGTCCATGCCGAGCTTGCCCGGAAAGCCGCAGAGCTTGGCCATGGCGTCCAGCGGCGCGTTGTTCTTGGGGCTGTACATGGCCAGCAGGTCCATGAGGTCCAGGTGCCGCATGTGGTAGCGGCCGATGTAGTTGTTCCACTTGAATTCGCGGCTGTCGTGGTCCCCGCCGTCGCCCATGTCCCAGTACTTGTTGGCCACCACGCCGTGCTTCAGACCCCGGTAGTGCAGCACCGGCAGGTCGAAGCCGCCGCCGTTCCAGCTGACCAGCTGCGGCACGTGCTTTTCCACCGTGTTGAAGAAGGTCTGGACGATGCGGCCTTCCTGGCTCTGGCCGCCCTCGCCACGGTCGACGAAGGAGTGGATGCGCAGGCCCTCCGCATTGCGGAACACGCAGCTGATGACCAGCACACGCTGCAAGTGCAGCGGCATGAAGTCGCCCTTGCCTTCTGCTGCGCGCTGGGCCTGCCAGGCGGCCCAGGCCTGATCGTCGGTGTCGGCCTGCACCAGGCCGGTGGCGCGCAGCCCGGCCAGGTCGGGAATGGTCTCGATGTCAAACACCAGCACGGGCCAGGCCATGGACGCTCCTTGCAAGCTGCGAAAAAAGCAAAGCATAGCGGGCTGTCGACTCAGGCGGCCGCGGGACCGGGCCAGCCCGCTTCAGTCCAGTCCAGTCCAGTCCAGGCCGGGCTGGACTGGCATGACGGTGTCTCGCCCCGCTGCACTGCGCTCCGCATCGCGCAGCCCCGCTGAGCTGCGCCCGGCCGGTTCAATGAGCGCCACGCTGCGCCCGGTCCTCGCCTGGCTCTGCCTGCCATCGCCCTTGGCACGCGAAAGCCCCGGGCCGCGGGTGACCGACCTCCCGCATGCCCGGGAGCGGCGGCCTGAGCGCCCGTCAGCTGGCGGCGATCTGCCGGCCGTTGAGCGGCTGCACCGGACGGGCGTTGCGCTTGAAGGGGAACTGCGCCACCTGCTCGCGCGAGATGTTCACGGGGTTCTTGAGCACGAAGAACTTCACGTTCTCGGTGCAGGGCGGCGTGGTGAGCGAGCCGTCGTAGCTCCAGAACTCCAGCTCGCGCGGCAGCAGGTTGGCCGGGTTGAAGCTCACGCCATCCACCTCGACCTCTGCGCCCGCCTTTTTGGGCGCGTGCTCCCACAGCGCCTTGATGCCGGGGTTGTCGTTGCCTTCCTTGAGCAGCACGCCCAGCACGGCGAGCTTGCCTTCCTTGTTCTTGTGCACGAAGTGAATCACCATGGCCGAAGGCTTGCCGTCCACCAGTTCCTCGCTGGGCCGGTGGAAGTGGAACTGCACCAGGTCGTAGGGCATGCTGTCGATGCGCAGCTTGCTGCCTTCGGCCACGTTGACCTGAATGGTGTGCCCATTGTTCAAAATGCGCAGCGGCCCGTTCTTGTAGTCGGGCGCGAGCAGTGTCTTGGTTTTCTCGAAGGGGCCGCGGATGTCCAGCGGCGCCTGAGCACGGCCGCGGCCGCACAGCGCGAATTCCTTGCCCCAGTGCTCCGGGCCCATTTCGCCCTCGTAGTCCCACTGGACTTTCTTGCCGGCCTTGAGGGTGGTGCCCGTGGCCTCGTCCTTGCCCTTGGCGTCGGCCTTGGGATCGGACTTGCTTTCCTCGCCGTCCTTGGCGGGGGCCTTGTCGGCCTTGGCCTGGCTCTCGGGCATCTTGTCCACGCCTTCGGGCAGGCACTCGGACAGCACCTTCACGTCCTGACCCGCAGAGGCCAAGGCCTTCTGCGCAGCGCAAATGAGCTTGCGGCGGCTGCCCCAGTCGGCCGCGTCCAGGGCCTTCTTGAACGCATCGATCATGCCGGGGTCGCTGTCGCCCTTGGTGAGCAGGCGCAGCGCGCCCAGGCCGGCCTGGCGCTCGGGGGAAAGGGTCTTTTCCTTCTTGTAGGCCGCTTCCAGATCGGTCAGCGTCTGGCCGTTGGCCAGAGCCTCGCGCAGCGCCTCCAGTTGCAGGGCCTTGGCCTGCAGCGGCGGCACGGCGGTCTTGAGCTGCTCCTGGGCCTTGCCCAGTTCGGCCTCGGTTGCCTCCAGCTTCTTGCCGGCGGCCTCGGTCTGCTCGGTCAGCTCGGCCACCTTGGCGGCATTGGCCGAGCCGCTCTTGTGGGCGAAAAAGCCGAAGGCACCGGCGCCGGCCAGGCCGAGGACAAGCAGGACTTCCAGGATGATGCGTTTCATTCAAATACTCCCCCCGGATTCACCGGGTCATGTGCTCAAAGCACGTTCAGACCACCCACTTCAACGCTCGGCACGAAAACTGATGCCACTGCCATTGACGTCAAGCGCCACGAATTGAAGGCGCTGCACGCTCCCAACCTGCTGCACCGCCGCCAAGCCCCGCAACTGAGCGCCAGCCCGTAAACACAGATTGCTCTGTGGCTGGCGAGGCGCTGGAATCGACGCGGGAATGTTGATCGTTATGGGATAAACACCAGCCGATGCCTGGTACGCACCCACCACGACCTCGATTTCCGAACAACTGATCACAGGATTAGGCAGCGTGATGATGGCCCCCGCCGACAAACCTGCAAGGGACACACTGGCAGCGCTGTTGGACCCGTCAACCCAGCGTCCAGTCCATGCAGACGCACCCCCAATCGCGTTCAACCCAGCTGAAGCGACGGCCGATACGCTCAGCGGTTCTCCGGAAACCGTCTGATCGATGTCCGCACGCAATGCAGCTGCGGAGGTTTGTGAGAAAGTCGCTATTGATGGACGCACGCTGCCGCCAGATCGCATGGTTTTGAAATCGCTGCCAGTGCTGGCGTCTCCATTCAGGCCGGACAGAACGGTACCGCCATACAGCGTGGTTACAACGCTCGTGGCCGGATCACCCAGGTAGTTGACGGCATAAAACTGATAACTCGAGGGCCCGGTACTGACCGCTGCCGCCCAAAAGCCAGCATTGCCGCCAGTGCCCGTGTACTGGCCCGCAAGCACTGTCTGCGAGGACGAGGGAGATGGCGGCGCAGTCCCTCCGCCACCACCACCACAACCAACAGTCATTACCGAAGCCGCAATCAAACCCGCGGCCATTGCACGCTGCTGTCGTTTTTTCCAAGAACCCTTCATGTGAATAAATGTTACCCGCCGCAGTGCCCGGCGCATCACGCCCCTGCCCCCAGGTTGAACTGCATCACGCCGAGGTCGTCCATCTGCCGCTGCTCGCGCTGTGCCAGACTCTGGCGCACGCGACGCTGGTCCTGCTCGAGCAGGGCCTGCATCTTCAGGCGCTCCTTCTCGGCCGCGGCCAGGGTCTGGCGCAGGCCTGTGATCACGCGCTCGATCTGCGCGATGTCCTGCTGCACCCGCTCCAGCAGCGTGAGCAGTTGCGCCGCGAACTGGCGACGGTTCATCGCGTCGTGCATGCCGGCGCTGGTGCTGCCGGATTCAGGCGGCCTCTGGTAATCGGCGTAGAGCTTGAGCAGGCGCTCCCGGCTGTCCATCAGCCCCTGTGCTCGCTGGCGGGCCTGCTGCATCTGGTTCTGGATGCGCGCGACCTCGTCCTCGGCTTTTTTCAGCAGCACGGGCCAGCAGCTTCGGGCTTGGTTCATGGCAGTTACTCCGGTGTTTCAGGCTCAGGCGGCCTGGATGAGCTGGCGCAGCGCGGCGCGGGTCTGTGGCTCGGCTTCGCCCAGGTGCATGTCCTGGCGCAGGAAGGCCTCCAGGGCCTGGCGCAGGCGGATGGCTTCGTCCAGCTCGGGGTTGCTGCCGGCCTCGTAGGCGCCGACCTGGATCAGGTCCATGTTCTGCTGGTAAAGCGACCACAGCCGCCGGAACCGGTTGGCCATGCGCAATTCGTCCGGGTTGAGCAAGGTCTGCATCAGCCGGGAGATGGAGCCATTGAGGTCGATGGCCGGGTAATGCGCGGCGTCGGCCAGCTTGCGAGAAAGCATCACCTGTCCGTCCAGCGAGGCGCGGGCGATGTCGACGATCGGGTCGTTGGCGTCGTCGCCTTCGGCCAGCACCGTGTAGATGGCGGTGATCGAGCCGTGGCCCCTTCGGCCAGGTCCGGCGCGCTCGATCAAGTTGGGCAACAGCGCAAAGACCGACGGCGGGTAGCCCTTGGCCGTGGGCGGCTCCCCGATGGCCAGGCCAATTTCACGCTGCGCGTGGGCCACGCGGGTGAGGCTGTCCACCAGCATCAGCACGTCCTTGCCCTGCTCGCGGAAGTACTCGGCCACCAGGTGCGTCATCTGCGCGGCCTTGAGCCGCAGCACGGGCGAGACATTGGCCGGCGCGGCAATCACCACCGACTTGGCCAGTCCCGCCTCCCCCAGGGTTTCCTGGATGAAGGCCTGCACCTCGCGGCCCCGCTCGCCCACCAGCCCGATGACCACGACGGCGGCCTGCGTGAAGCGCGTGAGCATGCCCAGCAGTCCGCTCTCGCC
>CAYVGD010000021.1:0-17722 GCA_964450095.1 uncultured Polaromonas sp. | reverse complement strand
TCGCCAACCGCAGCGCCGCCACCGACCAGATCGACAAGTACAACGCGCAGATCGGCCTGAAGCTTGCGGCGCACTTCCCGGACCTGGACGCCATCCGCAGGAGCCGACTCAAGAAATCCACGCTCTTTGAGATGGAGGAGTCGCCCGAGCTGGAGGCCGTGAAGAAGGAATACATGCGCCTGGCGGCCGCCCTGTGGCTGGGCGGCGAGCCCATGGCCGCGGTGCCTATGAAGGACCGCGACATCTTTGACCTGCTGGGATTCGATTGATGGAGCCGGTCACCTACCTCGAGCGCCGCGCGCAGATCGAGCATTACTTCGACCGCACCGCGGCACAGGCCTGGGAGCGGCTCACCTCGAACGCGCCCGTGGGCCGCATCCGCGCCACCGTGCGCGAGGGCCGCAACCGCATGCGCGCTACCCTGCTCGGCTGGCTGCCGCAAGACATGCGTGGCCTGCGCCTGCTGGATGCGGGCTGCGGCACCGGGGCCCTGGCCATGGAGGCCATGGCCCGTGGCGCCGAGGTGGTGGCCATCGATCTTTCGCCCACGCTGGTGCAACTGGCCGCCGAACGCCAGGCCAGCCTGCCGGCCCACCCGGGCGGCGGCCGCATCGACTTCCGTTCGGGCGACATGCTCGATGACAGCCTGGGCCATTTCGACCACGTGGTGGCCATGGACTCGCTCATCCACTACGACGTGCCCGACATGGTGACCGCGCTCGAGCGCCTGGCTGCGCGCACCCGGGGCTCGATGCTGCTGACCTTTGCCCCGCGCACCCCGCTGCTGGCGGCCATGCACAGCGTGGGCAGGCTTTTCCCCCGCAGCGACCGCTCGCCCGCGCTCACGCCGGTGGCCGAGCCTGCGCTGCGTCACGCGCTGTCGGCCAGCCTCGGTGGCCAGGGTTGGCGCGAGGGTCGCACCCAGCGCATCGCCAAGGGCTTCTACACCTCGCAGGCCTGGGAGTGGACCCGGTGAACTGGCCCCGCCTGAAGCTGCCCGCCTCGGTGGCCGTGGCCATCGAGCGGCACCTGCCGTTCGCGGACGCAGCTTCGCCCGACCTGCCGCTGGGACGGCTGCTTCGCCTGTCGCTGTTCCAGGCGGCCATCGGCATCACGCTCGCGCTTCTGGTGGGCACGCTCAACCGCGTCATGATCGTGGAACTGGGCGTTCCCGCCTGGTGGGTGGCGCTGTCCGTGGGCCTGCCGCTGGTGTTCGCGCCGCTGCGGGCGCTGATCGGCTACCGCAGCGACACGCATCCCTCGGCCTTGGGCCTCAAGCGCATTCCTTATCTCTGGATCGGCAGCCTGCTGATGTTCGGCGGCCTGGCCATCATGCCGTTTGCGCTGCTGCTGCTGTCGGACCCGCCCGCGGGCAGCGTCTGGGCCGGCCGCCTGGGCGCGGCGATGGCCTTCCTGCTGGTGGGCGCAGGCATCCAGGTCACGCAGACCGCGGGCCTGGCCCTGGCCAGCGACGTGGCGCCTGCCGACAAGCGGCCGCGCGTGGTGGCCTTGCTCTACAGCATGCTGCTGCTGGGCATGGTGCTGGGCAGCGCCGTGCTGGGCGCACTGCTTTCCGAATTCAGCCCGCGCCGCCTGATCCAGGTGGTGCAGGGCTGTGCCGTTCTGGTGGTGGCGCTGAACCTGGTGTCGCTGTGGAAGCAGGAGGCCCGTCAGGGGCGGCGCGGCCAGCGCGAGCCCGGCGGTTTCTCCCGCCAATGGCAGCGGCTCATGGCGCTGCCACAGATCCGCCGGTTCCTCTGGACCGTGGGCCTGGGCACCATGGCCTTCAGCATGCAGGACATCGTGCTCGAGCCCTTCGGCGGAGAGGTGCTGGGCCTGCAGGTGGGCCTGACCAGCACGCTCACCGCCCTGAGCGCGGGCGGCTCTTTGCTGGCCTTCGTGCTCTCTGCCCGCCTGGTCTCGCGCGGCCTGGACCCGTGCCGCCTGGCGGCCCTGGGCGCGCTGCTGGGCCTGCCTGCTTTTGCCTGCGTGGTGTTCTCGGCGCCCCTGGAATCGGGTGCGCTGTTCCGCTTCGGCGCCGGGCTGATCGGTTTTTCAGGCGGCCTCTTTTCGGTGGGCATGCTGCTCACCGCGATGGAACTCCCCCAGCAGGACCTGGCCGGCCTCGTGCTCGGCGCCTGGGGCGCGGTGCAGGCCACGGCCACCGGCGTGGCCATGGCCGTGGGCGGCCTGCTGCGCGACCTGGTGGGCACGCTGGCACGTTCGGGCTGGCTCGGCGAGCCGCTGAACACACCGGCCACGGGCTACAGCTTCGTGTTCCACCTCGAGATCTACCTGCTCTTCGTGGTGCTCATCGCGCTGGGCCCGCTGGTGCGCCGGCGCAGCGTGCGCAGCCCCGCCTCACAACCCCTGGGCCTGGCAGAACTGCCGGGCTGAATGTTTGACTTTTCCGTATCCCGACCCCACCAAAGGAGAAACTCCATGGAAACCGGCGCCATCACCCAGTACGTCGACGTCGCCCAGCTCGTGCTTTACGTGTTCTGGGCGTTCTTTGCAGGCTTGATTTACTACCTCCTGCGCGAAAACCACCGCGAGGGCTACCCCATGGACTCGGGCCGCGAGAACGGCCCGCTGATCGAGGGCTGGCCCGCCGTGCCCACGCCCAAGGTCTACAAACTGGCCGACGGCCGCGAGTTGCTCAGCCCCGACCTGCGCCGCCCTGACGGCGACTACCAGGCCCAGCCCATCCACGGTTGGAACGGTGCGCCCCTGGAGCCCGTGGGCGACCCGATGACCGCAGGCGTCGGCCCGGGCGCCTGGGCGCAGCGCGCCGACATCCCGGACCACCTGTCCGATGGCAGCGTCAAGATCGTGCCGCTGCGCCAAGCCGCTGATTTCAACGTGCATGTGAAAGACGTCGATCCGCGCGGCCTGGCCGTGCTGGGCTGCGACGACGAGGTCGCCGGTACGGTCAGCGACCTCTGGATCGACCAGGCCGAAATGATGTTCCGTTTCCTGGAAGTCACGCTCACCAGCGGCCGCTCGGTGCTGTTGCCCATGAACTTCGCCTACGTCCACCGCGATGCGGTGCGCGTCAAAGCCATCCTGGCCTCGCAGTTCGCGGCCGTGCCGCCGCTGCGCAGCCCCGGCCAGGTGACGCTGCTCGAGGAGGAAAAGATCATGGCCTACTTCGGTGCAGGTTCCCTGTACGCCACGCCCGAGCGGCAGGAACCGCTGGTCTGAGCATGCAGCACGAGCACGAGTTCGAGGCCTCGCCGGGCCTGCCAGAGAAGCTGCCCGAGGGTGAACGCATCCTCTGGCAGGGCGCACCCGACGCCTGGCTCATGGCGGTGCATGCGCTGCATGTGCGCAAGGTGGCGCTGTACTTCGCCGCCATGATGGCGCTGCAGGTGCTGTGGATGCCCCACGGCGGCCAGACCCTGACGGCCTCGCTCGCGCTGAGCGCGGCCCTGGCGGCCGTGGCGCTGGCCTTGCTGGGCGTCACCGCCTGGCTGGCCGCACGCACCACGCTCTACACGCTGACCAACCGGCGCGTGGTCATGCGCATCGGCATCGTGCTCACGCTCAGCATCAATTTGCCGCTGCGCCAGATCGCGGGCGCCTCCATCAAGCCGCTGTCCAGCGCGCACGGCGACATCGCGCTGCAACTGCGCGGCGCTGACCGCATTGCCTGGCTGCACCTGTGGCCCCATGCCCGGCCGTGGGAGCTGCGGCGTCCGCAGCCTGCGCTGCGCTGCCTGCCCCAGGTGCAGGCCGTCGGCGCTTTGCTCATGCAGGCCTGGCAGGCGGCCCAGCCCGCACAGGCCGTGGCGGTGGAGCCGCTGGGTGCAGCCTCCCCAGACGCGCACCGTCCGCTTGCCCAGGCCCCAGCCGCCGTGGCGGCCCCGGCCGCGCGCCCCGCTGCAAGCCGGCCGGCATCGACCCTGGGCACCCTGGGCGGGAACGCTTCCGCAGCCCGCAGCGGCAACGCCACCGCAGTGGGCGGCGCCGCCTGAAGGAGCACACCATGGGCCGCATACCCGCCACCCCCGCACCGGCTGGTGCACTGGCATCCGAGCCGTCGGCGCCGGCCCCTGCGGGCTCGCGCATGGGCGCCGTGCTGCTGCTGGCGGTGCTGCTCACCCTGGGCGGCCTGGGCGTGCTGCGCTTGCAGGGCCAGGGGCCCGAGCCCGATGCCGCCCCTGTGCTCTGGCAGCGCCAACTGCATTTCCTGGACCGCCCGGGCGGCGACATCGGCGTGGTCGATGCGGCCAGCGGCCGGGAGGTCGCCCGCTTCGAAGGCGAGCAGGGCTTCGTGCGCGGAGCGCTGCGCACACTGGTGCGCGAGCGCAAGAGCCGGCGCATCGGGCCCGAGCAGCCCTTTGAGCTCACCGGCCACCCGGGCGGCCGCCTGAGCCTGCGCGACCCGGCCACCGGCACGCGCATCTCGCTTGAATCCTTCGGCCCGGCGAATGCCGGGCTGTTCGCGCAGTTGGGGCCGGTCTCCGGCGCCGCGGCCGCGCCCATGTTGAAAGCCTCTGCAGGAAACACGCCATGACCACGCACCAACCCAGCCTCGAGCAGGACCACGTCGCCCTTCTGATGGAGCGCGTGGAAAGCTCGGCCGATGCGATCGCCAAGGCCGTCAAGAGCACCCTGCTCACGCCCCGCTTCTACACCACCGACTTCGCCGCCATGGATCGGCTTGACGTCTCGCCGGTGCGCGCCGAGTGGGACGCGATGATGAAAGAGTACGAGGGCGACAACAACCACGACCACTTCCAGCGCGACGCCCGGTTCGCCGAGGAAGTGCGCACGCTGATGCCGCAGCTGTCGCCCGAGATGCGCCAGGAGTTCCTGGACTTCCTCATCAGCTCCCTGACTTCGGAGTTCTCCGGCTGCATTCTCTACAACGAGATTCGCAAGAACGTCACCAACCCCGACATCCGCCAGCTCATGACCTACATGGCCCGCGACGAATCGCGCCATGCCGGCTTCCTCAACCAGTCGCTCAAGGACTTCGACCTGGGCATCGACCTGGGAAGCCTCAAGCGCACCAAGTCCTACACCTACTTCAAGCCCAAGTACATCTTCTACGCGACCTATTTGTCCGAGAAGATCGGCTATGCGCGCTACATCACCATCTACCGTCAGCTCGAGAGGCACCCCGACAAGCGCTTCCACCCGATCTTTCGCTGGTTCGAACGCTGGTGCAACGACGAATTCCGCCACGGCGAATCCTTCGCGCTCATCATGCGCGCGCAGCCCCAGCTGCTGTCTGGGGTGAACAAGCTGTGGGTGCGCTTTTTCATCCTCGCCGTCTACGCCACCATGTACGTGCGCGACCACCAGCGCCCGCTGCTGCACGAGGCCATGGGCCTGCAGTCGACGCAGTACGACATGGAGGTGCTGCGCATCACCAACCAGATCTGCCGCCAGGTGTTCCCGGTGGAGATCGACATCGAGCATCCGGGCTTCCGGCGCGACCTGGACCACCTGGTCATGCTGTCCCAGCGCATGGAGGCGGCCAAGGCCCGCGGTGGCCTGTGGGGCCGTCTGCAGACGGTGCCCCTGGCGGCCCGCGCCGCCGTGACCTGCGTGCGGATGTACCTGCGTCCGGTGCGACAGAACGCGCTGCCGGCCCAGGTGCGATGCGAGCCGGTGTGGTGAGCCGAACGCCTTCCCGCCCCGGCCTGCGCCTTGTTCCGGGCGCAGCCGCCTGGCGCCTGCCGCCAGGCGCTGCCCCACAGCGCCCACCCATGGGCGGTGCCTGCCAGCGCCCACCCCCCACGGGCGCTGCCCCATGAGCGAATGGACCGCCAGCCCCGGCGCCGCCGTGGCCTTTGCCCTGCTGAGCTGGTGGTTCGGCACCGGTGCCATCCTGTGGCTGGTGCGGTTGCCCCGCGCGAGCCTGGCCTGGAGCCTGCCGGCCCTGTCGTTTCTTGCGCTGGTGGGCCTGTGGGCAGCTCAGCAAAGCATGAAAGCGGTGGGGACGGCCCCGGCCTTCCTGGGCTTTGCCAGCGTCATCCTGATGTGGAGCTGGCACGAGATGGCGTTCCTGAGCGGCTGGATCACCGGCCCGCGACGCCAGCCCCTCACCCCCGGCGCGACCGGTGCGCGCCGCTTCGGCCAGGGCCTGTCCGTGGTGCTGCACCACGAACTGGCGCTGCTGGGCAATTTCGCCTTGCTTCTGTGGCTTCAGCAGGGCCAGCCCAACCATGTGGCGCTGTGCACCTTCGCGCTGCTGTGGTGCATGCGCTTTACCGCCAAGATGAACCTCTTCCTGGGTGTGCCCGAGGTGGGCGAGCAGTACCTGCCCGCGCACTTGGCCTACCTGGGCAGCTATTTCCGCCGCGCACCCGTCACGCCGTTTTTCCACCTGAGCGTGAGCGGAGCGTGCCTGGCCTGGCTGTGGCTGATCTGGGAGGCCTACAGCGGCCTGATCGCCACCACCACCGGCTGGGTGCTCCTGGCCTCGTTGCTGGGACTGGCCATCGTCGAACATGCGCTCATGGTCTACCCCGTGCCCATGCAGCGCCTCTGGGGCTGGGCCATGAGGCGCGGGCAACCCCTGGTGCCCACCCCCCCAGGACCACCCACCACGGTGGAAAGGCACTGACCCTATGCACGCCCAGACCCTCACCGGGCTCCACGCCCGCACCGCCTCTTCCGCTGCCGCGCCGCCCGGGCGCAAGCCCCACGCCGTGGTCATCGGCAGCGGCTTCGGCGGCATGGCCGCTGCAGTGCGCCTGCAGGCCCGCGGCTTTGACGTGACGGTGCTCGAGCGGCTTGACGCCCCCGGCGGCCGGGCCTATGTGCACCGGGTGGACGGGCATGTGTTCGATGCCGGGCCCACCATCGTCACCGTGCCGCACCTGCTCGAGGAACTTTGGGCCCTGGCAGGCCGCCGTCTCGGCCAGGACGTGGTGCTGCAGGAGCTGGACCCGTTCTACCGCATCCGGTTTCACGACGGTGACCACTTCAACTACAGCGGCGACGCCGGCAAGATGCGCGCCGAGGTCGAGCGCATCAGCCCGGCGGACCTGCCCGGCTACGAGCGCTTCATGGCCGAGGCCGACCGCTGCTACCGGCTGGGCTTCGAGAGCCTGGGCGCCAAGGCCTTCAACACCGTGGGCGACCTGATGAAGGCAGTGCCCGCCATCGTGCGCATGCGCGGCTGGCGCAGCCTGCACGGCATGGTGGCGGCGCACTTTCGCCACCCCAAGCTGCGCATGGCCTTCAGCCTGCAGAGCCTGCTGATCGGCGGTAACCCGTTCTCGGTCACCTCCGTGTACAGCCTGATCAATGCGCTGGAGCGGCAATGGGGTGTGCATTGGGCCCGCGGCGGCACCGGCCAGCTGATCCAGGGCCTGGTGGGCCTGCTCACCGGTCTGGGCGGTCGTCTGCGCTGCGGTGCGACCGTCCGGCGCATCGAGATCGAGCGGGGCCGCGCCACGGGCGTGCTGCTCGAGGGTGGCGAGCGCATCGCCGCCGACATCGTCATCTCCAACGCCGACGCAGCCTTCACCTACCGCGAGCTGGTGGCGCCCGAGCACCGGCGCCACTGGACCGATGCGCGCACCGACCGGGGCCGCTATTCCATGAGCCTCTTCGTGTGGTACTTCGGCACCAGCCGCACCTACCCCGAGGTGCCGCACCACATGATGCTGCTGGGTCCGCGCTACAAGGAACTGCTGGCCGACATCTTCCGCCGCCACCGCCTGGCCGAGGACTTCAGCCTCTACCTGCACCGGCCCACCGCCAGCGACCCGTCCATGGCGCCGCCCGGCCGCGACACCTTCTATGTGCTGGCTCCGGTGCCGCACCTGGACAGCGGCACCGACTGGCGCACCCAGGCCGAGCCCATGCGACAGGCGATCGCGCGCAGCCTGGAGGCCACCGTGCTGCCGGGCCTGCAGGCCTCGCTCACGGCCTCGTTCATGACCACGCCACTGGACTTCCAGGACCGGCTGCTGTCCTTCAAGGGTGCGGCTTTCGGCCTGGAACCTGTGCTGCTGCAAAGCGCCTGGTTCCGGCCGCACAACCGCAGCGAAGACGTGCAGGGCCTCTACCTCGTGGGCGCCGGCACCCACCCCGGCGCGGGCGTTCCGGGGGTGCTGATGTCGGCCAAGGCACTCGACTCGGAGGTGCCCTCCGCGGCCGCCGTGCTGGCCCAGGCGGTGCACGCATGAGCACACCGGCCGAGTTCCTCGCGCTGCGCACCGTCGCGCAAGCCCCGCCCGCCGCCAGCTCCGCGCAGGCCCGCCAGGACCTGCGCGCCTGCGTGGCCCTGATGCGCGGCGGCTCCAAGACCTTCTTTGCCGCCAGCCGCCTGCTGCCAGCGCACCTGCGCGATGCCAGCATCGCGCTCTATGCCTTTTGCCGCGTGGCCGATGACCTGGTGGACGAGGGCGACGACGCCGCCGCAGACGCCGCTGTGGGCACCGCCTCGGCCGCCGCGCAGACCGCCCAAGGACTGAGGGGCCTGGACGAGCTGCGCCGCCGGCTGGACGCCATCTACGCCGGCCAGCCGCTGGCCTGGGTGGAAGACCGCGCGCTGGCCGCCGTGGTGTCGCTCTACCGCCTGCCCCGGCCCTTGCTGGACGCCCTGCTGGAGGGCTTTGCCTGGGACGCCCAGGGGCGGCGCTACGAATCGCTGGAGGACGTGCAGGCCTACGCGGCGCGCGTGGCCGCCAGCGTGGGCGCCATGATGGCCTGGCTGATGGGGGTGCGCGACCCGCTCACCCTGTCGCGCGCCTGCGAACTGGGCGTGGCCATGCAGCTGACCAACATCGCGCGCGACGTGGGCACAGACGCCCGCATGGGCCGCATCTACCTGCCCCGGCAGTGGCTGCGCGAGGCCGGCATCTCGCCGGACGCATGGCTGCGCGAGCCCCGCTGGACGCCAGCGCTGGCCCGGGTGGTGGACCGCCTGCTGCAGGAGGCCGACCGGCTCTATGCCCAGGCCGCCTGTGGCATCGCCGCCCTGCCGCCCGATTGCCGGCCGGCCATCCGGGCTGCGGGCCTGATCTACGCCGAGATCGGCCACCAGCTGCGCCGCCAGCGTCTCGATGCGGTGCACCAGCGCGCGGTGGTGTCCGGCTGGCGCAAGGCCTGGCTCCTGCTCGTGGCCTGCGTGGGCCGTGAACGTGCGCCGGTGCGTCCGCCCGCGCCACTGGCCGCCTGTGCGTTCCTGGTAGCGCATTGCCAGAACGCACCACTGCCGGTGCGCCCTTCAGGCGCGATGCGCCGGCCCTGGGGTGAACGCACCGCCTGGACGCTGGAGCTGTTCGAGCGCCAGGCCCAGCTGCGCCGCCGCCGCTGAAAGCCGCGCAGCCCCAGGTTCAGCCGCAGCTCAAGCCTCAAGCCGCAGACCTCAAGCCTCCAGCTCTCAGGCTCGCAGGCTCTCAGGCTCGCAGGCTCTCAGCCCTCAGCCCTCAGCCCTCAGCCCCGTCGGGGCATGCGCCAGGGCAGCATGGCCTGCACCACGGGCGAGACCAGGCGCGGCACGTGCAGCGTTTCGTGGAAGCTCTCCACCTCGCTGCCCAGCAGCGTGCTGCGCAGCACCGCGCGCTGGTAGAAGGGCGTGTCCTCGAGCTGCTGGGCCAGGTGCACCGGCCCGTCGCTGCCCATGCGGCGGCGGATGCCCCACAGCGTGCGCGGCAGGGCCTGCGTTGGTGGAGCATCGAAACTCTCCACACGGCCGTCGCGGGTGAAGCGCAGGGCCAGCAGCCGCTCGTCTTCCTGGCCCGGCTCCAGGTGGTAGAGCACCGCGGTGCTGCCGTCGGGCAAGATCGAGCGCGACCAGTCCCATTCGCGAAAGGCGCGCGAGATCGGCTCGTCGCCCTCGTTGGAGTCGAGGTAGGCGCTGCCGCTCCAGCGCTGGCTGGGCTGCGACAGGTTCACCTCCACCCGTGCGCTCGGTGCCAGCGGCCCCCAGCGGTGGCGGCCGTCCGGGTGCAGCGGCGTGCTGAAGTCAAAGAGCTGGCCGGGGTGCACCGTCACCCGGCCGCGGATGCGCCGCGGCAGGGGCAGGGCCACCTCGTCGATGTCGATGTGCAGCGCCTGCCCGTCCCAGTGCAACTGGCTGGGGCCGACCTCAAAGCGCGTGGCATCGCGGCCGCAGTGCCGCGCACCGCGCTCGGTCATGGCCCAACGGCGGGCCGGGCGGCTGTAGAGCGCCACGTTGAGCGCGCAGTGGTTGTCGGGGTTCACCGCCGTGCCGCCGCGCAGCGCCCAGGCGTAGTAGGGCGAGAACACGCTGCCCACGAAGGCGATGAGCGTGAGGCCCCACTGGCCGTCGTCGCTCAGCGCATCGACGTACCACCAGAGGTAGCCGCCCGAGGGGACCGCCTGGTCAAAGCGGGGCTGGCCATCAGGGCCGCGGCCGCCTGCACCCCCGACATCGCGGCCATGGGCACCCCCGGCCCCGGGTGCACGCTGCCCCCGGCCAGGAACAGGCCCTCGATCGGCGTGGTCGCCCCCGAGCGGGCGAAGGCCGACATCCAGCCGTGCGTCGCCTGGCCGTAGAGCGCCCCGCCCGTGGCCGGAAAGCGAAGGTGGAAGTCCTTCGGGTCGGTCCGCACGTGGTTGTCCGGGGTCAGCGCCAGGTTCAGGCCGCAGCGCGCCAGCAGGGAAAAGCTCGTGGTTTCGCATGTTCGGATCTCCTCTTCGCCCGGCAAGCCGGTATCGCCCCGTGCAGGCGCATTGACCAGGCACAGCAGCCGCTCGGCCCCGGTCGGTGGCGGCACAGATGTGCCCCGGTCCTGCGCGCACACGTAGACCGTGGGCCGTTGTGGCAGGCGGCCGCGCTCGAAGATGTCTGTGAATTCGCTGGCGTAGTCGCCCTGGAAGAACACGTTGTGCCTGTCCAGCGCCAGACCGTCGGTGGGGGCGTGCACGGACCAGGTGAGCGCCGACAGCGACCGGGTGCCCGCATCGCGCGGCGCCGCGCGCACCAGCGGCGCGCCCAGCAGCCCCTGGCGCAGCGCGGCCACGTCGCCGTTGAACACCACGCTGTCGGCGGGCAGGCGCTCGCCGCCCTCAAGCACCACGCCCTGCACCCGCGTGCCCGACAGCTCGATGCGCTCACATGCAGCGCCGTAGCGGAACACCGCGCCCCGCTGCCGGGCCAGGCGCTCCAGCGCGGCCGCCAGCGCATGCATGCCTCCGGAGACCGACCACACGCCCTGCAGCTCCACATCGGCAATGAGCATGAGCGTGGCCGGGGCCAGCCAGGGCGAGGAGCCGCAGTAGGTGGCATAGCGCGCAAACAGCTGGCGCAGCCGCGGGTCGCGAAACTGCTGGCCCAGGCTGTGCCAGAGGCTGCGCATGGCGCCCAGCTCCCGCAGCACGCCCAGCCCGCGGGGACCCAGGCGGCCCGGCAGGTTCCACAGCGTGGGTACGGTCGAACGGATGAAGGGCCCTTCCAGTGCGGCATACACGCGCCGGGCCATGTCGCAGAAGGCGGCAAAGCGCTGGGCCTCCAGTGCGCCGGCAAAGTCGTGCACCGCCGCCTGCGAGCGCTCGCGGTCGGCGAACAAGTCCAGGCGGCTGCCGTCGTCCCAGAAGTGGCGCGCCAGCACCGACAGCGGCTCGATGCGCAGCTCGGCCTCCAGGCTGGTGCCCACCGAGCCGAGCAGCTGGTCGAACACCCAGCGCATGGTGAACACGGTCGGCCCGCTGTCGATGGGCACATCGCCCACCCAGCGCTGGTGGATCTTGCCGCCGGGGCCGGCGGCGGCCTCCACCACGGTCACGTCCAGGCCGCGGTGCGCCAATTCGAGCGCGCTCGACAGACCGGCCATGCCGGCGCCGATCACCACCACGCGGTGGGCACTCATGTGAGCGGCCCGGGCGGGAGCCAGTCGCCTTCGTGCTGCAGCAGGCGCAGGCGCACAAACATGGACTCGGTGAAGAAATCTTCGCGCCAGGCGGCCTGCGCGGCCTGTCCGTGCGCACCCGACTGGGCATAGCCCAGCATCGCGGCACTGTTGCGCCAGACGCTGAAGGTGCATTGGCGCAGCAGCGGTGCCTCGCCCAGGCCCATGGCCAGCATGCAGCCGGGCGCGCATTGCAGCGCCGCCTGCGATGCCGGTGCCTGCCGCCAGAAGGGCCAGGCCTTTCCGGCGCGGATGCTGGCGCGGGTGATCACGGCCAGCGGATGGCGCGGGTTCGCGGACACCGCCGGGGTGGGGCGCTCGAGGCGTTCGGCGGATGTCGGTATCCAGGACAGCCCGTCCCAGGCGCCGCGGGCCGAGTCCACCACCATGAGGCCGGCCCAGAAGCGGCGGGAGCGCGCGCGCAAGGCTGCCATCTGGGGGCCTGCCAGGAAAGCCTGGGCGCTGCGTTCGTCGTCCAGCAGCGCCAGCAGGCCTTGGTGGGTGGCGCTGGGCCACAGCCCGAAGCCTGCGCCACGGCCGCTGCCCATCACCTTGGCAAAGCGCAGGCCCGGCACGGTGCCCAGGCACTGGGCGCCGCGCGCCAGGCGCAGCCAGGCCCAGGGGACATGGCGCGGAAGAAAGTCAGCCAGCGCCACCACGACCAGCCCCTGGAGCGGAAGCGAAGGCGCGGGCGCTGGGGTCATGGTGTGGGGAGGGTGGGCCCGCCGTGGTGCCTGCGGGCACGGCGGCAAGTCAGAAGGAAAGAGGGTCGGTCCGGGGCGGGCAGGGGGCGCGGCCGGAGGGCAGGGCGCCGGACCTGGGCCCGCCCCATGCCAGGGCCGGCCCAGGGCGGGCGTTCACTGCTTGACCGGTTGCATGGCGGCCATCGCCTTGGCCACTTCTTTGGGCGTGAGCGCGCCTGCCGCATGCGTGCTGCGGGCCAGTTCCGGATGGTCCTTGAGCATGGCGGCGCCGTTGAGCGGCTTGTAGGCGCCCTGGTGGCAGGTGGCGCAGTTGACCTTGGCCACGTCGCCCAGCTCGCCTTTGCGGTGCGCGGGGAAGGTGTCGGTCAGGGGCTCCATGTAGTCCAGGTTCACGTCGCGTGCCATGCGGATGCCGTGCCATGCGGTCACGCGCTGCGGCGGGCCGCCTTCCCATTTGGAGAAGTTCTGCGTGTTGTGGCAGTAGGTGCAGTTCACGCCCAGCGAGGTGGACATGTGGGTCATCAGGCCGTAGGTCCACTCGGTCTGCTTGATCGACTGGCGGTTGCCGGAGGGCAGCGCCGTCTTGCCGCCCACGCGGATTTCCTGGTCGCCGAGCAGGAAGGGCGTGAACGGGTCGTTCGGCAGGGACGAGAGGTTGACCACGGGCGCGGGGTGGTTCTGGCCGGCCTTGTCGCCCATGAAGTTGCTGCCGTAAGGCTGCTCGCCCGACTTGAACCAGATGGCCTGAGGCACCGCGTTGCCGCGGTGGCAGGTGTAGCAGGTCACGCCGGTGTCGGAGACGTGCGTCTTCCAGTTGGTGTTGATGTACTGCGTCATCTCCACCATGCGGCGGGCGACCACCTTGGTGTACTTGCTGTCGTCGGCGAAGTTGTTGCCGGCGTGGCAGTAGACGCAGCCTTCCTTGGGCGCGATCCAGGCGGTCATGTTGACCATCAGCCGGGTGAACTGGCCCACGCTCAGGTCGCCGAGCACCTGCACGTTCTGGTAGACCTGGCTGGCCTTGGGGCCCTCGGCCGGTGCCGGAGGCGGTGCTTCGGGCACCTGGTTGGCCGCGGTCTTTTCTTCGAGCAGGCGGGGGTTGTAGACCTGCACCATGCCCGTGCCACGGAACCCGTGCTGCACGCTGTCCATGGGCGGGCGTTCGCAGGCGCTCAGCAGCACCAGGCCCGAGAGGGCGGCGACCTTCAGGCCGCGCTGCATCCAGGTGTGGAGTGTGTTCATCATTTGGCTCCAGAGCTCAGTGCGGGGTCCACGACGGCGGGGAAGACGTCGGGGTAGGGCGGTGCCACGCCGTGCTTGACGGCCCAGAGGTACCAGTTGTCCACCACGGTGCCTGTCAGCAAGATGCCGATGCCACCTGTCAGGGGGCACAGCACCGCGAACCACCACGCCCAGCGGTGGATGGATTCCATGGTGGCATTGAAGCCCATGGTCCAGCGCCAGAAGAGGGCCGCGCGCTCGGAGGCGGTGCCGCGGTCCACGATCTGCTCGATCTCGCGCTCGCCGCCGAACTGGCTGACCGCGAGGATCGTGGCGCCGTGCATCGCGAACAGCAGCACCGAGCCGTAGAGGAACGCGATCGACAGCGCATGGAAGGGGTTGTAGAAGAGGTTGCCGTAGCGCAGGGAGAACGCGGCGGTCCAGTCCAGGTGCGGGAAGATGCCGTAGGGCACCGCCTCACCCCAGGAGCCCATCAGGATCGGACGGAACAGGCCGAGCACCAGGAACAGCCAGATGGCTGCGGCGAAAGCCCATGGAATGTGCGTGCCCATGCCCAGCTCGCGGGCGCGGCGGTAGACCCGAGCCCACCACAGCATCACCGAGATCAGCAGGAAGAGGCTCGACAGCAGGTACCAGCCGCCCTGGTTCATGGGCGGCAGCGACAGCCCGTAGCCAGGCGGTGGCGGCTCCAGCGCCAGCCAGAACAACTGGCGGATGAACTGGATCGGGTCGTAGTTGACCGATGCCAGCATGTTGAAGCCGATGATGTTGAAGGCCAGCGTGCCGAAGATCAGCGAAGCCAGGCCCAGGCCGCCCAGGTAGATCGGACCGATCTGGGCGTTGCCCAGCTTGCCCAGCCAGTAGGACATGAAGGGCTGGCCGCTGCGCGGGCTGTTGCCGTGGCCGAGGGCGATGCCGTCATGCAGCGGGCCGGTGGCCTGCACTGCGGTGAAGAGGTTTTCGTATTGCGCCATGGTGTGTGCTCCGCCGGTTCAGTTCAGGGGCCATTGCGACCAGATGGGCATGTTCAGCCACCAGCTCCACCATTCGGGCCAGCCGCGGCTCCAGAACGGACCGCTGAGCACGATGCACAGCGCACTGAACAGCACCGCCGCCAGCGCCAGGAACAGCCCCAGCCTGTGGATGCCCAGCGTGCCCACCGAGTAGCCGATGATGTCGCGGAAGTAAGTGTCCTCGTGCTCGGGCGTCTTCACCACCTGGCCCTTGGGCGGGTTGGTGGCCGACAGCACCAGGCCTCCGTGCAGCGACAGCGCCAGCGTGGTGCCGAAGAAGAAGCTCACGGCCAGCATGTGCGCGGGGTTGTAGTGAAAGTGCAGGTACTGGTAGCCGACGTTGGACACCCAGTCCAGGTGGCTGAAGATGCCGTAGGGAAAGCCGTGGCCCCAGGCGCCCATGAGCACCGGTCGCACGACCACCAGGGTGACGTAGGCCAGGATGGCGAAGCCGAAGGCCACCGGGACGTGGTAGCCCATGCCAAGCTTGCGGCAGATCTCAACCTCTCGCAGCATCCATGAGACGAATGCGCCGATGGCACAGACCGTGATGAGCTGCCACAGGCCGCCTTCGAGCAGCGGCGCCAGGCCCAGTCCGTAGGACAGGTCGGGCGGTGCGATGTTGATTTGCCAGACGTTCCAGGTGGGCCCCTGCGAGGCGCCCCAGAGGATCAGCGCCGTGCCCAGCAGCGAGAAGAACGCCGTGGTCATGCCGAAGAAGCCGACGTAGAAAGGACCCATCCAGAAGTCGAACAGGTCGCCGCCGACCAGGGTGCCGCCCCTGACTCGGTATTTTTTTTCAAAGCTGAGCATCGCCATGGTGTGGCTCTCCTGTCGCTGGGGGTTTGAACCTGGGGTTCATTTCGTTTGGGGTTCCGACCGTCGCCAGCACGCAGGTCAGATCGAAAAGGGGCAGGCACCGATGCCGCATGCGCATGCACGCGGTCCCTGCCCCGTGCCTGGGGTCAGGACTTCGCTGCGGGCGTAGCCGTTGGCATGGGTGCGTTCTGCGTGGTCGCGGCGGCACTCTTGGGGCCGTCGAGCCAGTTGAACTTGTTCGTGCTCAGCAGGATGAGGTGAATCATCGCGGCCAGGCCGAACAGGAACACGCCTTGCACCACCATGGCACGCAGGGGATCGTAAAGTCGCCAAATTCTCCACATGGTCTTTTCTCCTAAATGATGTGGGACATGAAGGTGTAAACAGCCGCATGCACGCCGGCGACCAGGCTGGTCTTCTGTTCCGCCCCGGGCAGCCAGTTCTGCCAATGCAGCCCGACCATCTGGCCGAGGATCGCAATGGCAAGCAGCAGCACAAAGCAGGGGATGAAGATCAGGGACAGCGTGAGCTTTCCCTCTCTGAGCGAGGGCTTCAGGCCAGTGCAGGTCGAGTCGTTCATGACAGCTCCTTCATTCAATGGATCAAACCGAAATCAGAGCCAGGGACGCCACGCCCACACCAGGGCGTGAGCGACCACGGCGATTGCCGTGAAAGCCACGAAACCCTGCATGTAGTAGGTGTGGAATTCCTGAGCCTCTTCGTCGGTCAGGCCGGAAATCGAGGTCCGATTTGACATACGCATGCTCCTTTTCATTGAGGCCCCGAAGGACCTGCGTTGCGCGCGGCCCGCGCAACCTGGGCATCCGCAGCCTCGTGCCGCGAATTCGATGGCTCCGGCCGCAGCGTGCTGCGTGTCCGGGCGCCTTGTGCTTGTGTGTTCATGCGCTTTCTCCCAGGCCCAGTTCGGCACCGGCCTGCGCCACGTGGCCGGCGGTCACCAGCGGCGCGCTGGCTTGGCGCGCGGCCTGCTCGGCGCGGTCGCGCAGCAAGCGGGCGGCGGAGATCTGCACCAGCACTGGCTGACCCGACACCAGCGCATGCAGCCGGGCCTGGGCGTCTTCGTCCCAGGGGGTGGCGGGTGCGGCATCGCGCGCGGGGGTGGCCTGGCCCTTGTCCATCTCGGTGCCCAGCGGCAGGATGTGGAACAGCGCATCAAAGAGCGCGTTGCACACTTCCTGCACCAGGTAGCTGGCGCCGCTGTAGCCCATGAAGGGCGTGCCGGTGTGCCGGCGGATGATGGCACCCGGGAAGGAGGCGGGAATGAAGGCCGGCCGCATGGGGCCTGCTGCGTTCTCGCTCAGGTACATGCGCTCGTTGTAGCTGCCGAACAGGATGAGCGGCGTCTGCGTGTGCACCAGGTTGCGCACCTGGGCGTTGTCCGTCTTGGTGCCCGCGGTGCGCGAGACGGCGAAGCGGCAGGGCAGGCCCATCTCTTCTTGCAGGAAATTCTTCAGGCCACGCGTGTAGGTTTCAGTTGCCACCACCGCAAAGCTGGCGGTGGCAAAGAAGTCCTGCGTGACCGAGCGCCACAGGTCCCACACCGGCTTGAGCGTGGTGTGCTTTTCCCGCTCGATGAAGGGCTCCGGGTCCAGGCCCAGAAGCTCGCCGAGCTTGCGCAAAAAGCGCGTGGTGCTGTGCATGCCGATGGGCGCCTGCAAGTAGGGGCGCTCGAGCGCCTCGCACAGCATGCGGCCGAACTCGCGGTACATGCAGATGTTGACGTCGGCCTCGACCAGCTGCGAGACCTGCGCCAGGTGGCTGCCCAGGGGGAACACCAGGTTGATGTCGGCGCCGATGCCTTCGGCCAGGCGGCGGATCTCGGCCAGGTCGGAGGCGCTGTTGAAGTTGCCGTAGCAGGGGCCGATGATGTTGACCCTGGGCTTTTCGCCCGGCTTGCGCACGCGGGCCGGCACTTTCTTCATGCCGTATTCGGTCCAGAGCCAGTACATGGCGCGGTTGGCGCACTGCCATTGGTCCTCGTCGATGGTGCGCGGCAGAAAGCGCATGAGGCCCGTGCCTTCGGGGGTGACGCCGCCGCCGATCATCTCGGCGATCGAGCCGGTCACCACCACGGCCGGCA